>NZ_JAAORA010000001.1:300000-500000 GCF_011601315.1 Candidatus Chlorobium masyuteum
ACTGGTATTTCAAAAAAAGGTGTTGGTGCATTGGCTCCGGCTCCGTTCAACACGCAGTCCAGTCTGCCAAACGTATTAATTGTAACATCAAGAGCTTTTTCAAAATCACACTTTTCACGAACATCGAGCTGACATGCAATAGCGGTACCTCCTGAAGCATTAATATCTTCTGCCGTCCTCTGTGCATCTTCAAGACGAACATCACAACACACTACCTTCATTCCAGCCCTTCCTGATGCACGGGACATTTCGCCTACGAGATACCCACCTGATCCTGTGAGTAAAACAACCTTACCATCAATATCAAATAATGATGCTAGATATTTATTCATTATTTCATCTTAATATTATTATACAAAATCGTAATTGCAATCTAAATACTACCAACATTTTTTTGATTTTAGTACAAATGCTCAATAAATTAAATGAAGGCGATAGCGCAAGCCAAGCAAGCTTCTGATATCGTTAATAAGCATATTTAAACCTCTTGCCTGTATATGATGCTTCTTAATCGGCTCAATGGCTTTTTTAAATTTCTCATAATCCGCATTAAGATGATCAGGGAGAGCTACAAGTGTTTTCTGAATAAGATCAAATCTATTATATAAAAGAAGAATCGCCAAATAAGAAGATATTTTATCAGCTGATAAGTTATGACTTAAAACGTATTCTGGTGATTTCAGAAACAGTCCGTCTCCGAATACACAATGACCAAATCCATTATGCTTGTCTCGCTCCCACCTGCACAGATTAACAAAATCAATAAACTCAAAATCGTACTTTGCAAGATACGCAGAGACGTCTCCGAAGAGGGGTTGATTATGATATATAGGTAAGAATTCTATCTCGATTTCTAAACCTAATACATCTTTAAGCATTATTTCTCCGCCTCGAAGCGCATTTAATTCATTTCCCTGAATATCAAGCTTAATAAAATCTGATTTCTTTAGATCAAGTGTATCGAGGGTAGTGGATTCAAGTTCTTCAATGGAAAGCACATCCCATCGTCTTGGATCAGGAAACAATTCTGTGAATTGATTGTTCGGAGTATAAGATGATGATACTTGTGGGTTTCTGCACAAATTTAAATCAAACGAGCCTACTTTATCAGACACCGCATAGGGATATAATGTATAAGTTTTACAATAATTCTCTTTATTAAGAAGATTTACTCGAGATCTATTGTCGGGCTCAAAACCAATATAGTTTAAATGTTCTTGGATAACTTTCCATCTTGGCTCTATATCTCCCGCTGCGCCTATATCTATTAATGTCAGTCCTGACATATAAGGAAGTGAAGATATTGCGGTTTTTATATTCCTCGAATAACGTAATTTATTTGCTAATCCAAAAAGATAAAATATTTTTGCAGTGATTTTATTCATATGTCATCATATTTTTAATATTATCTCTCATTTTTTTGTAAGGAATAATCAACTTTTTTCGAATCAATCAAAGACCTCTTGATAAGGTTAAACAGGAAATTGTATCTATTGTCTGCATATTTATAACTAAAAGTAATGTATTTAAAGATGATTTCTTATCTCGTGCTATTTTTTAATACTTTGTAGCAATAGCTCTCAACCACCTTGAAGGTTTCTCTGATTCACAATGCGCCTTAAAAGGAGCAATCATAGCTCTTTCAATTGGATTATTAAGCATTTCCATACCTTCTTTTTTACGTGCAAATGGAGTAGTTACTCCATGACGAATAAGCTTATCTCGTAATTGCATCACTTTAGTATGGAGAAATTTTTGCGATTTTATACTTTCTATTTCTTCGCCATGGTAAGTAACCTGAATATTATCGAGTCCTATCTTTTTTAAGAGATAAGTAATAGATAACTTATCAAAAAATAATAAGTGGGGCTCGATATTAGATTTGTATTCCCAATCTCTACAGGGAACCTCTATAAATATAACTCCTCCAGTAGATAACTTCTTGGATGTTGATTCAAGAAATTCATAGGGATTCGCAATATGTTCAAGCACGTGTGACATCACAATCAGATCGTAATGTGTATTTGTGTTGTTGATTAAAGAATGACTTATGAGTTGTACTCCTGTTTCAGATAAAGCAGAATGACAAGATTCATCAGTTTCACAACCGAAATATGTAGTTTTTGGATACATAGAAAGCCATTCGTGTGCGAAATATCCAAATGCTGGTCCATATTCCATAACAGTTAAATCCGAGATAGCTTTATCTTTAAGATATTTATTAATGTAATCAATACGTAAACGTGCAATACCAATAAAAAATGCATTTATAAAAGGATCTACAGGTCTCCCACCATGAGCATTCAGAAAATAAGTAATATTGTATTCTTCCAGATTTGAAACAGATGGCATAGGGGCTACATGAACTAAATTACAAACTTTACAACGCACTAACTTAAGATTTATAAATAATTTATTCTTACCACGATAGTCAATCAGGTAGTCATGATCATTACTTTCACAAACAGGACATAAACTATTTATAACTTGTCTCATTACTCTAATCTATATTTTATAATTTTTGCCGGAACACCTGCAACAATAACCATTGAAGGTACATCGCGTGTCACTACTGCTCCTGCAGCGATAATTGAACCGGTTTTAATACGTATACCACCAAGTATCACGGCGTTTGCACCAATCCAGACGTTGTCTTCTATTACAATATCACCTGAAGAATGCCCCTGCAATCTTATTAAAATGCCTGGATTACTAAATTTATGATTTGCTGTTCGCATAACCACATTCGGGCCTATCAAACAATTACTACCAATATTTATGACCCCTGATACTGATGCATTGATATGTTGATTCTGATTAAAATATGTATTACTTCCAACGATTATTTCTCCACCATCTGCAGCAAACAATGAATGGGCCCCTATAGAAACTGTTCCTCTAAAATATATATTATTTGGTGATATAAATTGAGATCCAAAACCGATTTGTATATCACCGCATGATTTAAAACGTTTTTTATACCATATACTCCTAAAATATATGCCTATATTTCCCGGCATATAAGCAAGAGCAGTTTCAAGCCAAGAAGCAATTTCATTTTTTATGGCCATTAAAAGTATTTTTCTTCTTTCTGTGATAAATAGAATGGATTATTTTAAAATAGATTCATTAATACACGCGACCAGTCTGTCAGCAGCTTTTCCATCATAAAAAGAAATGAACTGACTGATAATTGATGACCAATCACCTAATGCTCGATGCTTATCGTCAGAATTACGGTACTCATAAATCGCAGTCATTAACTCATCAAGTTTATTATATTCAATATCATTTGCCTTTGTCCAATAATCCCAAAAACAATTTATACTGCTGGAATCAAGTAACACTGTTCTAACGCCAAAGCAGGCTGCCTCTATTGCTGCCGTTGCGCCTACCTTATGACCTATACATAGATCGGATATTAATGCCGCCTCTGCTGGATAAATATCATTTCTATGGAATCCCTCCATCAGCTCCATGAATCTACCGGTATTTTTTGCATCTTTAATAAGTAAATCATCTGGATACAGTTGACTCGGCGAATTCTTCATAAACTGTGATTTAATTACTACACCGAACGTTTTATCCTCTAATACTGTTTTTGCAAGAAGATGAAGCTCTGTTAAATGATCACTTTTGCTGATCATTCCCCCTCTATCATGAGAAACGCTTTCGTCAAAGTAGGTGACAATAAATTTTGCACCTTCTGCTTTTAATTTAGCCCTATTATTTTTGGAACGCACAGCAACTTTTTCCCCAATAAAATCATATAAATATCCAGTGCTCAATAATTCACCGGGTCTTATCCCATCATATACATAAAGATATTTATACATATCAGAAAATAACAACATCTTATCTGCAGTAGACATCATAAGTGGAGATATTCCTCCAAGATTAGAATATTGACAAGCAATTGTAGTAATGCCAATATCGCGGGACACAAGCTGTATCGCATCCGCGGATGAGTAATAAGCCTCTTTTATTAGAAATATTTTTGTATTTGTATACAGAGCAAGTGCTCCAAGGCGCAGTGACTCTGAGAGGAGATTAGTAATTATTATAGCAAAATAGCTTAGAGAAAGGTCATTTAGTGACAATACAATCGATCGATATGCATATTTTATATATTTTTTAATCGGTGCAAGCCGTGGATCCTTTCGTGTCTTTTGTAGAGCTGTTCCAATTATGGAATAAGTAAATAACCTAACCCCTATGGATGAAAGGTCTTTTTCGACAGGGACTTCATCATATATAGAACCTGTAGATTTTATTATATAATAGTTGAATATATTTTTTTGATTATTTCCTGAATACCAATACAATTGACTTCTTAGAGTGGAGTCTATTCTGATAGAATCCTCCTGTAAAGATAATACTGCGGGATCTTCGTAACTATATTCGCTTATTTTAGGCGATTTTTTGAATCCATAATTCCACTTAATCATCGAAGCAAATGAACGAATTACCAGCGCTATAACTGATAGCGTGTTTTTTATATATTTAAATATTAATAAACCGGAATATAAGTTTATTTGAGTTGACGGGAATGCGTATCGAAGATGGTTTTCATTAAATAATAATGGTTTTTTTAACCATACTTCCATCACTTCGTTTTGCGCTAAAGCACCGCTGACTAATACACGAGTTGTCCAGTATTCAATATATGTAAATAATCTTTTAGCAATAACAAGACGAACGGTATTATTTCCAAGGTCCCGATTAAATCGCAATATTTGTTTATTTTGGACGATTTCCTTTGATGCATTAAGAGCTATTAATCCTGCATTACGACGGGATGCAGTCCATACATGCTCACCGTCACCGGTCCTCAAATGTCCGACAAAATAATTTGCAATTGAAACATTAATACCAAAACGCTCAAGTATTGCCTTGCATATCTTATCTTTTAATTTTATTTCATTTAGAATTACAACTTTTAAAGGCTTATTTTTTAGAAGGAACTTTAAACAAACAACAATAGATAAATTATCTACATAAATCATATAATAACTATCTGTATTTATTCACCATAAGTACCAATTAAGGAATGCACGGACAGTGTCATAAGATCAGATTGATCTTTTCCTATTAACTCTTCCCCGTTCAGATAGCGATTGATTAACGAGTTAATATAATCACAATCAAACATTTTCGCATCTAATTGATTAATAAATCTTTTACTTTTCAAGCTGGTTTTAAAAATATCAACAAATGAAGAAGCATAAAGTATTTCTCCTGCATGAGTGAATGCCGGATTAACATCATAAAGGTATGAATGAGGGCCTACCTGCAAATGGTATGGATAATCAATTCTGTTTTTTAGCATCCATTTTAATGGATACTTTGTAGATTTAAGATCAAGTCCTCTTCCCCAGCTTTCCGGCATTGCAGAAAGAAATTCTATAACGCTACTATCATGAAAAGGGATTGCACATTTCAAGCCATGCGCTTCAGCCGTATGCTCCAATGTTGAAACTGTGGACCCTTGCCAATGAAATGAGTTATATAAATGAAGATATGCAGCATAAAGATTATCAGAATCAACTTGTGATGCTATTTCATTCAAGTATACAGCTTGTGATGTAGAATCATATTGACTACGTCCAGCCGGTGTCAATATTTTAGTATTTTCAAGCGAATAAAGAGGAATACGGCCATTTCTTAAAAAGAAACTGGTAAGTAGCTGCTTCCTTATATTTAGCTTACCTTGAGCTACTGATTCAAAAATAGCTCCATTGTTACGCTCTTTGAAAAGGCTCCATACAGGATCGGCTTCATGTTTACCATTTTCAATTTGCTCCATAAAGGTTGGGCCAAAAAGATATGATGCCATTTTATCGCTATACTCTCTAAAATCAAAAGAAGCAGGATGAAATATTGACACAAATTGACTAAAGCCAAGATTATGTGCACCATCACTTATTTCTCCAGCAAAGACAACTTCATCACCATCAGATGTTTTCGCAGTTCCTTCTGCCAATAACCAGTGATTGAAGCCAGTAAGATTTGAAAACTGTTGCGACTTGAACAGTCCATGCAATTTTTCTAATATATTTGCAGCATTATTTCTATAATCAAGCTCAATTACATCAAGGCGAACTCCATAATAATCAGCAATAGCATGAGCTCGATCAAGTTCATATTGATTAATCACCCCACTCCTATCAGAATAACGCATTCTGCCGATAACAGCTCTGACTTTTTTATTACCAAAAAGATGTACTAATGTTGCCAGAATTGAAGTCGAATCCCATCCGGATGATAAATACACTACATTACCATTATTTGATGCTCTCGCCCGTATTGCCTCAATAAACCTATTGGAATATCGATTTAAATCCTGCTCAGTATAGTTAGGAACAGTACTGGATAATTTGGTTTTTCGAGTATGCAGAATTATTTCTGTTTGTGTAATCTGAATAGATTGATTGACACCTAAACGTGAAACTGATTGATATAGGGTATGTTGTTTAGCAGGACGTGAACCATAAACAGTCAAAGAATGAGCTAAACCTACAAAATCAAGCATTGGCTTTTTGGGGTCCGATGCAAGAGGAAGTAAATCGATACCGGTAGATAAAACGACTGAATCTATGAGTTCCTGAATATATATATCTACCCTTCCAAATTGATCGGCCCATACTTGACATGAGCCATTTTCAAATATTTTTATAATAACAAATCGTCCTTCTATTTCTGAAACCCTCTGAAAATCCTCTAAAATATCTGTCTCTATTCTATAAGAAGATGATGGCGATATCGTCCCATCAGCTCTTCTTATTCCAACAATATGACCAAATATAATATATTCATCATTTGTCGCTTTGTTAATCCATTTATGCAGCATACCCGTTCCCGCAATAAGCAATCCCCCTTTTTCATATATTTCAGGCAGATTACCTATATTAGCATTTTGGGTATTTTTTTCTTTTTTCCGAATAATTCTTATTTTCATTATGAGATTATTTTAATTTATTTAAATAGAAATAAATTCAATGGGCAAGTATTTTTAAGTAAATCTGCATTCTTCAGTATATTACAATCAGAAATTTATCATAAAATTTATGATTATAATCATATTTAAACAGTTAGCCTTTTTAAAGAATAAAGATTATAACACACCTGACCAATTTGCACAAATACTTATTATCTATATGTATGGGTTCAAATGCCAAACCATCACCATATTTTCAGGTAAAACTATGGGAATAAAGGGTGTTGATTCTTCTACAAAACCAACTTTTTGATAGGCAGTTATCGCTGCAGTATGCGATCTGCTCACACCCAGAATAATTTGTTTGATGTTATGATACTTTTGTAGCCAATCCGCAGTTGCATTAAGTACCTCAGCAGCTACACCTTTTCCTCGCCAATCACATTCTCCGATAAGAATGCCCATGATGGCATAACCCTGTTCAGGATCAACCGGTTCGTATTTAATATTACCTATATGTAATCCGGTATTCTTATCAAAAACACCTAAAAAGATCACATCTCTTCTTCTGCTAAGCTCTAAAACATACGCTTTAAGATCAGCAAGATCAAGTTTTGCTGTTATGTATTCGCTTGTCAGTGAATCCCTTAACCATCCGGCATAACGCTCGTTAACATCATCAACGGTAAGTGTTCTGAGCAAGAACCGCTCAGTATGAACCTCAAGAGGATAATCAGACATTCATCTATCAAATTAGATCAATTCGCAATGCTGTACCTCTATCCACATCCTGCCTCACTGACCGGCCCAATACAAGATCAAGATATTTAGGGGGTAAACCAAGCCCGGGACGAATAGCGCGCACATTGTCGCAAGTCAAAACATCACCCTTTTTCATGTCCTGAATAATATAAAGAGATCGACGATACTGGAGGGATTTCTTCTCTCCCTCAGTAGGGCCATAGCTGACCTGACCTAACGCCTGCCAAGCCCGTTGAGTTTCAACAACCAGTTGAGCCATTTCCGCCGGCTCCATTGAAAAAGCGCTGTCCACACCGCCATCGGCACGATAAAGTGTGAAATGTTTTTCTATGACTGTGGCACCAAGCGACACACTGGCAACAGAAACACCAACCCCCATTGTATGGTCTGAAAGTCCCACTTCACAATCAAACAACTCACGCAGATGCGGAATAGTTACAAGATTGGTATTCTCAGGAGTCGATGGATAAGTGCTGGTGCATTTGAGCAAAATCAGATCTTTGCAGCCTGCGTTGCGTGCTGCCCTGACAGTTTCATCCAGTTCGGCGACAATGGCCATACCTGTAGAAACAATCAATGGCTTGCCTGTGGCAGCTACACGCTGAATCAACGGAAGATCCGTATTCTCGAAAGAGGCAATCTTGTAACAGGGAACATTGAGTGTTTCCAGAAAATCTACTGACGTAGCATCGAATGGTGTGCTGAAAGCAATCAGACCAAGTTCACGGGCACGATCAAAAATCGGTTTGTGCCACTCCCAGGGAGTGTAGGCTTCACTGTATAGCTTGTAGAGCGAAGTACCAGCCCATAAACTGTTGGGATCGCTGATATGGAACTCCCGCTCATCAAGATCAATCGTCATGGTATCGGGAGTGTATGTCTGAATTTTCAGCGCATGAGCACCCGAAAGTGCAGCAGCCTCTACGATAGCCAGAGCACGTTCAAGGGACTGGTTATGATTGCCGGACATTTCAGCTATAATAAATGGTGCTGCACCGATTCCGATTTTACTGCTACCGATAGTAATCATTCTTTCTTGCCTGTAACAATATTATTAATGATCAGTGCACCCTGAATACGCACCATAATCTGATTCTCCGGAAATACAGGGAAGTTTACCGATTTTCCTTCCGCTTCTTCAAGAGCCCATAACAAATCGCTGAAACCTATGAGATGCCTCATGAGAACTGTTGAAGAAAAACGCGGATTGATTTCGAAAACACGGGGGCCCCTGTCTGTGATGCGGAGCTGAATATTCATGCTTCCGCGCAAATTGAGACCCTTGGCTATAACCTCACACATGCTTGCGGTCTCCTCGTCCTTTATTACCTTGGCCCAGCCAGTAAATCCCCCTGCAAGCCGACGAAGCATCTGTAATGTTGCAACTGCTCCATCGCGTCGCCGATATACTGCACAGGTAATCTCTCGATCTGCAGGTTCAAGCATTTCCTGAAATATTGCATCGGGATATTTGTTGGCAAGATATTGCGCCTCTTGCATATCGTGCACTCTGAAAACTGCTCGAGAACCTGAGCCATAACGGTTTTTCAGGATACATGGATATTCAGACGGCACGCTTTGATTCGAAGGAAAAGTCCACGGCACCGGCAATCCAAAACCCGTCAATGCATTAATTGTTGCAAATTTATCAAGACCGGCTTGGATAACTTCTGTCCCTGCGGTAATACATCGATTTTCACCGAGTTCCATAAGTAATGGCCCTGTCACGCCCAATTCAGGCTCAGACATGGGAATCATTATATCGACCGCTTTGGAGGCGATTATATGTCGAATGGAATCCAGATAGTCAGGCGATGTGGCGGCTGGAATTCTTATAAATTCATCAACGAAAAGCATACCCCCATGCTGCTCATGCATATCAACCCCGATAAGCCTGATATCCGGGCGAGCCTCCCTTATGATGGTGGCTGCGGCCTGAGCTATGTCTCCACCGATACCAGTGATCAAAACAGTTTTCATAGACGTGACAATACCTCTGATAAATATGGAATATCCGGATGTCTTCGACGCGATTCACGAATAAGGGGTTCGGCATCATAGGCTTCACAGTGCATTGTCAGTTCGCGCAATTGTGTATCAAAAAGCGCCCAGTGAGCTCCGGGCTGTCGATTACGGGGTTGACCGACTGAGCCGGGATTAACAAGAAGCGTCTTGTCAAATTGCAAATGCATAGGGTAGTGCGTATGCCCTTGTACAACCAAATCAAATTCCCCAACAGCACAGCGCTCCAATTCGAAAGTCCCGGAATCAGGGTATACATACCGGTTGATATCCCATGGTGATCCATGACACAAAAGAATATTGCAGCCCTCAATCTCCAGTTGCATCGGATGCGGAAGTGAACACAGTTCATTGAGTGACTGCTCGTCAAGCTGATCAATTGCAGTGCGCAATCCGGATCCATAACGACAAGTCATCCGGAAGAGAAAATCCTCATCGCTTCTGGCTGTATGAAGCATCTCCTCATGGTTCCCTCTCACAATGAACCGCTTCCATGGTCGCAGTAATTCCAGAACTTCAGAAGGAAAAAAATAATAACCAACAAGATCACCTGTAACAAGAAGTGTTTCTACTCCTGATAATGCTGCAGATTGCAAGACTGCTTTTAAGGCAACATGATTGGCATGTATATCTCCCATCAAACCGATTTTCATCGATCGCCAGAAGAATACATATTAATCACAGAATCGCGGAAACTTCCAGAAAGAGCAAACTCTTTTGAAGGAATAATGATTTGATCCATTGCTTCCAACCCTTCATGTCTCTCCGGTGATTGGCCAGGAAGAAAAACATCACACAATATTTGCAACATATCAGCTACTGAATGGACTTCATTCCCTGCAACAAGATGAGTTCCTTCAATGTTATGATCAAGCACACAGCTTATTATTCCAGCAACATCTTTTACATAAATATAGTTACGTTTTGCACTTCCTCTGCCTATCATTGCTGGAGGTTGACCGCTTGAGACACACTTGATTGCGCGATTCAAGCCAAGATGAGTCGGACCATCAAGACCAAAAACACCTCCAATTCTGAGAATGGAATAACGCACTCCGGAAGCCTGAATAAGCTGCTCTGCGAGCCATTTGCTTTTCATATAGGCAGTATCTGGTCTATCGGGTGTATCAGCATCGATTTGTGTCGTGTTAATACCGGAAACAAGTGCTGCTGATGCAAAAACAAAAACAGCATCCCACTGCTTTGCCAAAAGCAGGAGTGAAGCTGTTGCTGCAACATTTGCGGCAAAAATATCTCCCAAAGATAGATCGCCAAATCCAACCATTGTAGCCAGGTGAACTATGGCATCAATTTTTGGTAATCGCTTCAGTGTTTCAGAAAAAGCTGCATCTTCAAGATCGAGCTTGATCGCACCCTCCCCGACTGGACTCCGCATTGCAGGAATAACGGTCCATCCACCAATGCGCAAGCGTTTCACCGTTTCGCGACCGACAAAGCCATTTGCACCGGTCACAAGCACCCTCTTCTTGTGATCCATTCAGTGTTTTTCTGATGATCTTAGAAATGCAGTAATGTCTCTGCCAATCCCCAGCTTTGCTGCCGCAGACCAAAACCTGATAACATCTTCGGTTTTCTGTTTATGCAAAAGATTTTCAATCTCTACTCGCGCCTTATGGGCAGCTTTACCAACAGACTTGTTTGCAACATAGTTTGATCCCGGATGAAAAAGGAACCATTCAACCGGAAAATCACCGAGTATGTCAAGACAGTCATAACCAGTTGCTCTTGCAGTGTTGGCCAGGCTATAGTAATCAAAATATGATAAATGATCAGGCGGTGCAATCCAGAATGCCCGGTCTATATGCTGAGACTCCAATGCACACTGTTGGGTGAGTGAGCAGTCATTAGGAACAGTTATGATGGCTATCCCTCTTGGAGCAAGTAAAGATCTCAGAGACTCAAGCAGTTTAATCGGATCAATCACATGTTCAAGCACATTTTGCAACCACACCACATCATACACTTTACCGTCACTTATTTCAGCTTGTAGTAGCCCAAATACATCACCGGTCACCAGGGCATCCAAACAATCAGGGTTTTTAGATTCAACTCCTGCTGAACTAAAATCAAAACCTTTTACTCGCCAGCCATGTTCACGAAAAAATGCCAATGCATACCCCTCCCCGCAACCAACATCAAGCATAGTTCCGACATCTCCATCGGAAATAGATCTATACCGATATACAACAGCATATCTCTGCTCAATTTTTGCCCGAAAATACGCCAGTTCAGCCTTACTATACTCTACTTCATAGCTACCTTTTGCTTCCTGATAGTACTTTTCAGCGTAGTAACGTTGCAATTCAGCGGGTGTTGGCTTATCAGCTATCTCCCAGAATCCAAGCGGGTGCTTTTTGAGTCTATCCATAATGTTTGTTGAAACCCGCTTGCCTTAGAATATCGGCCTACAGGATAAATTAATGAACTAATTATCTCTTGTCATTGAAAACATCGCATCCGATACTGATACCCGATTTTCCCCAATAAGCTTATGGGCTGCACACGAAATATTTTGCACTTCTTGTGGATTTGCGATCATTTCGTTAATTGCAAATGCATAATCAACGGGTGTAAGTTTGTCTGCCCAACCAAGATATTTAATCGCTCCCGTCTCAGCAACATCCTCTGTCGTCTGTTCCTGATTAGCAGCAAAAACAACTGTCAATGACGGAAGCCCGAGGAAGCAACGCTCCCACATTGATGACCCGCCAGCACCAATGGCAAGATCTACTGACGATATCAACTCAGCCATGTTGCTAACCTGACAATGGAATATCAGGTTAGACGTAGTTGAGCATAAGCGCTCAATCTCATTTCGAAAAGGATTTGCACTCCCGATAACAATATCGACATGAATGTCCGAGCGATTCAGCAACCGCAATGCTTCAATTGCTTTTTTTGTCTGATTTGTTGAGTCACTCCCGCCGAAGAAAATCATAATGCGACGCACAACACCATCTCTATTTCTGAGCCGTTGCCTCTCGGCAACAAACTCTGGACGCAACAACAGATATGACGGTCCAAGTAAAGTGATGCATTGTTCTGGCACCAATCCTTTATAGCGCTGGTCAAGATCACGGTAATAGTTCTGATCAAGAAGTAAATCACAACCATGATGGCGATTCGCCAGGTCATCAATAACCATAAATTTGCGGGTATGTGCTCGAAGCCTGCTCTCCCAAGCTATATCAAGCTCATAATTATCAACAACAATCCAATCAAGGCCATCTGGAAATAGCCGTCCAGCAATATGAATCGTCTCTTCAGCATCAAACTGCTGTGACCAATTACCTTCGATGGCAACCGTCTGATAACCACGAGCAGTCAATAGTTCGAACATTTTACCTGGTACATTGCGACATACAAATGCAACATTCATTCCTTTGGAACGTAATTGATCAGCAAGTGTCAGGCAACGCATGACATGACCACTGCCAATTACTAATGAGGCATCGGCACGAATCAGCACATTCATAAACAACCCATGTGCTTTTCAATTAAATAATGTCGCGATAAAGATCGGGGACCCTATCCTGACGGGTAGAAAATCCAAGTCTGAAACTATCCAACAACTGACGATTCACCTGAAAAATATCAATTTCACCTTCTGTAATCAACGGTTCCAGATAATCCCCGTTTGCATCAATTATAACCGAACTACGTTCGTACTCAAATCCATTGCCATCTATACCGGTTCGATTAACCCCGATGACGTATACCTGATTTTCAATAGCTCTTGCCCGAAGTAGAGCCATCCAGTGATCAACCCGACGTTTAGGCCAGTTAGCAATATTGACGAGCACATCACAATCTTTGGCTAAAGCACTGTAAAGCTCCGGAAAACGTAAATCATAACAGATAGATAATCCTAACCTGAATTCCGGCAGTTTCACTTTGGCAAGCATACGCCCCGGCAGGAAAACACGGTCTTCACCTGCAAAAGAAAATGGATGAATTTTAACATATCGGGCTTGCTCAATACCTTCTGGAGAAAAAACAATTTGCGTGTTGGCAGCCTTCTCCTCTTCCTGCAAAACAACTCCGGCAACAAGCCAAATCCCATACTTTTTTGCTATTTCCCCGAATGCATGGATAGATGATGATGTAGCGGAAATCTCGGCAATTTGCCAGATATTCATTGAAAAACCGGTAAGGGTCATTTCCGGAAAAATCACCAGCTCAGCGCCATAAGTAACTGCCCGAACGGTCAGCTCAACACAACGGTTCAGGTTATAGGGCTTGTCTTCCCACTTCTGATCAAGAGAAATCAGTGCAACTTTCAATCTTTATATCCCTGATTAGATTATACCAGATCAGATTATCTTGCGGAAAACCGGTTTTGCCGGGCGCCCAATCAGCAGACTCTCGGTGGACCCTGAATCAACAGCTTTACGATAGATGGCACATGATTCATCGAATGCCATTGCAATATGATCCATCTCCGGCTGCTGATGAGACCATGTCGGATAGAACATGCCCTGAAACAATACGCCGCGGGCAATCATTTCCTGCATCATCAAGGTACGATAGGTATCATCGGGTACACCTTCAGCGTTTCGGCAAACCAGAACGAAAAGACAAGGGTAACCTGGAAGTTCAAGAAAACTGCCAAGACCATGCTTGAGCACGATCTGCTCAAGCCGCTGCTTGAGAGCTTCCCCTCTCTGCCAATTGCTCTCGATCATGTTGTGATGCTTGAACTCTTTAATGGTGGCAATCATTGCCGCCAGACCTGTTGTCTCCGCTCCATGAGTGGTTGAAATCAGGAACAGTTTGTCATCGCCTTCACGCCTTATACCTCCAATTTCCATAATATCCGCTCGACCGGTCAATGCGCAGGCAGAAAATCCATTGGCTATGCCTTTGCCCCAGGTCGCCATATCGGGCTTGACACCATAAAAGTGCTGAGCCCCTTTCAAATCCCATTTGAAACCGGAAATCATTTCATCAAGAATCAAAAGCACACCTCGCTCCTTGCAAAGAGCCGCCACCTTGTGCAGAAAATCATTTTTTGGTGGATCGAATTTAACCGGCTCCATGATAAGGCAGGCAATGTCATGATCATTACCGGCAAGCAGAGCTTCAACAGATTCATAATTGTTATAGCTGAACGTAGCCGTCATTTCACGGACTTTTGCAGGAATTCCCCGATCACAAGGCGTCGTAACAATGAACCAGTCGTCGTAGCTGAAAAAGTTATGTTCCCGGGCAAGTGCAACCCGATTTCGTCCTGTATAAGCGCGAGCAAGCTTGACTGCTGCAGTTGTCACCGTAGAACCGTTTTTGGCAAATTTCACCATGTCACCGGACTGCACTGTGTCAAGAAATATTTTTGCCGCCTCAAGCTCAATAGCTGCAGGACGCTGGAAGTTGGTACCCTGAAAGGCAGCCTCACATACGGCCTTGGCAACAGGCTCATATCCATGACCTATACAAACTGATGTCAATCCCATACTGCAATCAATAAATTCATTGCCGTCAAGATCCCACAAACGGGCTCCTTTGCCGTGGGTAATAGCAGCTGGCGCATTTAAAGGAAACTGATCGTCACCTTTAGAGTAGGTATGAGCTCCTCCAGGTATCAAATTGTGCACTCTGGAGGAAAACTCTTTCGATTTTTCGTAATTACTTATTTTATCAATCATAATAGCCATAAATATGTTATTTGAACCCTTCTGCCGTTCAACTCCAGTTATACATAGTGGCATAACCCGTTTCAGTGAACGGTGCAATTAATTTTATCAACTCGGGATGCGCATCCAAAAACTTCACAATTTCCGGAACAGGGATTCTTGGAGCAAAACTTTTAAGCGTGTTGAATACGACCCGGCATACAGCAAGATCTTCCGGATTATCAACTGTCAGTCGAAGATCTTTCCGTACCATTTCTGCTGGGGGATGGGGTCTGAGTATTATGAAATTTTGATTGTGCTCCCGGATGTAGAGCGTACAAAGCTCAGAACGATGTTTTTTATCCCCTTTTTCATGCGACTCTTCGAGCGCCTTAAGTGAGATGATTTCAAACCCGCATCCGTCAATGACATCATCCAGAAAAGTGGCATCAGCATTTTCCTCCTGATGCTGCCGCCAAAAATCATCAACAGGGTCAAAATAGAGAAAGGGTGATTCACTTGTCACCCGAAAGATGTCCGTTGCCCCTGAGATCTGGCCGCATTTGACAAGGCGGGAGAGTACATCAATCTCATCGCCAACGACATATCTGATTCCCTTCTCTTCTGCTATGGTCTTAAAAACTTCATTTTCAACTCCGGCAGAGATACCCAGCACAATCTCATCTACAGAATCAATTGTGCGCAAACATGCGATGATATTATCAAGTATGCGAATGCCCTGCTCAACATCAAGGTTCTGGAGCGGTTTGCCGTAAAGGCGGGATCCTTGATTCCGGCAGGCAATAGCAGCAACAAGTCGTCTTTTCATCCTCAAATAATCTAAAAGATATCTGCAGGCAAAATAGGAGAGTTAATGCAAATATCGCGGTTAAGAGTTTTCTGATATACTGATGTCAAATCTGTTACAACCTGTTCAGATGATGTTCGCTTTAACACCAGATCAGCAGGAACGATTGTTGCACCCTGATTAAGGTCTCTGCTCGCTACTACGTGGCGCCTGATCATTTTGCGATAAGCCTGCTCCGCTTCAGCCATCCCGAAATCCTCAATATCTTCTTCTCTACCAAGGGCTTCGAAACAATCTCGAATAGTCCGGGTAAACTCCGCAAATTCATCAGGATTTAATGCCGATTCATGGTCCTCCAATTCCATGACCTTGCCAAGAGTCATATGCTTTTCAATCACTTTTGCGCCCGCACCAACAGCTGTTGCGGCCAAAGCATAACGTAAAGGATTGTCAGGCGATGCATGATCAGAAAATCCGATTGAAACATTGGGAGAATGTCGTGCAAATCGTGCTGCAAGCATGCTGACACGAGCTATCTGGTTACTCTCATTAGGGGTAGGGTAACCCTGAAAGCCAAGCAAAACGATCACGTCCTTCTCTTTAAGTATATCAAGGGCTTGCTGCAATTCAGAAGAATAAGCTCCTCCGGCACCAAGTATAATTTTTTTTACAGAACTTTTGGCAACCGCAGTTAAGAGCGCAATGTTGGCAATATCGGTACCGTGTATCTTTACCGCTGCAACCCGAATACGCGCAGCCAGTTCAAGACTGCGTAACCCAAAAATATCAACGTGTAACTGAATTCCCAGTTCAGCCGCATAGTTCGACAATCCTTCCCAGACTTCGTCTGCCATTTCAAGTGATCGGAACAGCTCATAGTATTTATAGTCTGGAGTGGCCAGTTCATCGGCATAAACAAGCTGATATTTTACAGCATCCGAACCAGCTGAAGCTGCTGCTTTCATAAGTAAACGAGCTTGCTCTGACCTCCCTTCGAAACCCTGTGCCAGTTCGGCTATAATTTCAATGGTCATTGTTATGAGGGTGTTGTTATTAACATTTTTAATTTCCGGAGAGCAAAGAGTGTCATGTTAACACATCCCAGTTTGCAGGATTGATCAAGCGAAGATCACTTGTTTTAAGGGTATCTGATAATTCGGGGAAATCACCTGATGAAGCCGAAAGAATTTCACGTAATTGCTGTGGGCTATCAACACCCACTATCACTTTGGAGATTTGTGGAAATGACAGCACATAACGAAGACAGGCCTGCAATGGTGTAATGCCATTAAGATATAGCCATCTATCCCAATCAGACCAGAGCGGCCCCCATGATTTGAATTTCTCGGGTCGATGAGCTGATGACATCAAAAGCAAACCCTGAAGAAATACGGAACGCACATGCAGTTCTGTACCAAGCTCACCTAAACGGTCCAACCAGCCTGTTTCAATCAGGCGTCGATCTAAAATATTAAATGGTGCCTGAACAAGATCAAATTGAAATCGGGAACAAAGCATATCAAGCTCGGAAGGATCATAGATCGAAATTCCTATCTTTCCAACCACTCCGTCATGCTTGAGAGATTGCAGAATGCTGAAAAGGCTTTCCCCATGTTTTTCAACTAACTGCTGTGGACGATGAAGCAGAAGTCCATCAAGAGTGCTGACGTTCAACCTTCGCATTGACCCGCTAACAGATGCAGTTACCCATTGCACTATATCAGTACAATCATCAGGTAGGTGAGGCAGTTTTGAAACAATTCGCCAATCTGAAACCCCAATCTCGCCGAGTCGCTTCTCACTGTCACCATAAGCTATCGCAGTATCTATTGTATTGATACCATTATAAGCAGCAAGCCTTAATATTCCCTGTCCCACCTCTCGCGATATTTGTCCTCCATCGTTAGCGATACCATATCTCATACCAAATTGAGCGGATCCGATAGCAATGCGAGAAAGTATATTGGACATGTTTTATAAGACTAATAACTCAAACGTTTTAACTTCTTATGTATCGTTTAATTGTATTGATATCTGATTTAATACCGATACAGCATATCGAAACAAAAGCATATTTCAACCAGATAGGTAACAACTAAAATAATGTCTGGAACCCGATTGGTGTATTCATTCGCTGAACAACCTCTTCCTGCTGCAAGTCAGAGAGAGCTGGATACACAGGCAGGCTCATAGCTTGTGCATAATATGCTTCGGCCTGAGGATAATCTTTTTTTATATATCCCATCTTTTCATAATATGGGTGTCTATAAATCGGTATATAATGGAGATTAACTTGAATACCACAACTTCTCAACCATTCAAATATATCTTTCTGGGAAAACTTAATTTCATTAAGCTTTAGGCGAACTATATATAAATGTGTCGCCGAATATGAATCAGGTGCTTCGAAAGGAGTTGTAACCCATAGATCAGCGAAATACTTATTGTATCGATCAGCAATCTTTCTTCTTTTCTTTACAAATTCATCCAACCGTTTTATCTGACTTAGACCTAACGCCGCCTGGATATCGGTCATTCGGTAATTGAAACCCAACTCAAGCTGCTGATAATACCATGGCCCATCAGTTATATGAGTCATCTCTTCCTGTACACGAGTTATGCCATGGCTACGAAGTCTTACAAGTTTATTTGCAATTTCCGGATCATTTGTCAATGCCATTCCGCCCTCACCCGTTGTAATAATCTTAACCGGGTGAAAACTAAATACCGTAATATCACTATACCTGCCGTTCCCTATTGGCGCGTCAAGATATCTTCCACCGATAGCATGAGAAGCATCTTCAATAATTTTAAACCCATAACGTTCACTCATTGAATGAATAGCTGCCATATTACAAGGTTGGCCAGCGAGATGAACAGGAATGATAACTTTTGGTAATTTACCCTCTTTTTCAGCAAATTCAAGCTTAACTGACAAGCAATCCATGCTCATATTATACGTCAGAGGATCTATATCGACAAAGTCGATTCTTGCACCGCAGTAGAGGGCACAATTTGCACTTGCAACAAAAGAAATAGGAGTAGTCCATACGATATCTCCAGGACCAACACCAAGTGCAAGACATGAGATATGTAAAGCACTCGTTGCACTATTCACGGCTACTGCAAACTTTGCACCGCAATAATCCTTAACTGATTTTTCAAATGCCGGTACAACGGGACCCTGTGTTAAATAATCAGAACGCAGCACATTGGCGACTGCCTGAATATCATCTTCACTAATATCTTGTCGTCCGTAGGGTATCATTTTAATATCTCCCTTATAAAACCACTTTTTTCTTGTTGAAAAAGCTTAGTAAGCTGCTCATCAAGACCGCCAAGTTGTCTATCAAGTATTGTAGTTATATATTTATTTGATAGGCTCATATCGCTTGGCCTCTGAACACGCGATGACATATCTGAAGATAATCCTGATTGAATAAGAGTTGAATCGAGGTTGAATATTTTAGCTATTTTCATTCCAAACTGATATTTCGAAACACGTTCATCACCCACAATATTGAAAACACCATATATTTTTTTATCCAACAATTCATGAGCAGTATCGACTAAAAACTCTATTAATAAAGGAGTATAATATACATCTTCAAATAATATTATTTTTTTATTAGCTCGCAATGCGTCAATAATCCTGTCACTAAACGAACGTCTGTAATAAGGTCCCCATCCATAGAAATTAGTACGAACTACTATAGACAATGGATTTGCATTTTGCACTACATATTCAGCATCAGCTTTAGTTCTGGCATATACATTTCTCGGACTAACAGGGTATGTTTCATCAACCAATTGCATGTTACCATAAAACAAATGGTCAGTTGAAATATGTATAAGCGGTATTCCAATAGTTTTACATGCGATTGCAACATTCTTAGCAAGATCAACATTAACATGCCTTGCATAATCCGGATTAGCCTCACACTCCTCAATATCAGTTAGACCTACGGTATGAATAACCACTTTAGGCTTAAGAAGGTCTAATCTTTTAACAATCTCATTGACAGACTCAAGATCAATAAATTGAGTTTGGACACCTTCTAAAGATATATTGCGACGGTGCATACCTAATGTCACAAAATATCGATCCCTGATGGTTAATGCCCAGTTAACAGCAAGCAATCCTGAACCGCCGGTTATAAGTATATTCATACTCATTACCGATCAAATAGCCCCAATTTTCTTACTATTCAACTCAATCCATTTTTCTAATTCTGATATAGGCATCCATTGATTATTATTTTCTGATGTATACGTGAAACCTTCATTCACTTTGACACCGTCATTTATTCTTGACGGGTCAACAGACCAGTTATGAATAGCAGGTAATATTTTATAATAATTATTATATTCATACGTGTATAATGCGTCTTCTACGCCTATCATTTGTTCATGAATCTTCTCTCCGGGCCTTATCCCGATTATTTTATGTTTTGCTGAAGGCGACACTGCATTCGCAATATCAATTACTTTCATAGAAGGAATCTTCTTGACATATATTTCACCGCCTTCCATATCATCCAAAGCATGCCAGACAAGTTCAACCCCTTGCTCAAGAGTTATCATAAAACGAGTCATTCGAATATCTGTAATAGGAAGACTACCCTGACCGGCTTGAGACATAAAAAACGGTATAACAGAACCCCTTGAGCCCATAACATTACCATATCTTACCACAGCAAATCGAGTATTGTGAGTTCCGGAATATGCATTCCCGGCAACAAACAATTTGTCTGACGCTAATTTGGTTGCGCCATATAAATTAATTGGATTGCTTGCTTTGTCCGTTGAAAGAGCCACTACTCGCTTGATTCCATGATCAATACATGCATCAATAAGATTCATGGCTCCCATTATATTCGTCTTAACACATTCAAAAGGATTATATTCTGCTGTCGGGACAATTTTTGTTGCAGCAGCGTGAACAACATAATCAATACCATCAAGTGATCGACCAAGTCTGTCTTTATCCCGAACATCACCAATAATAAAATTAATTCGAGGATCATCTTTGTATTTCTGAGCCATATCCCACTGCTTCATCTCATCACGTGAATAAATAACAAGGCGTTTAGGGTTATATTTGGCAAGAGTCATAGGAACAAATGTATTACCAAACGACCCTGTCCCGCCAGTAATAAGTATTGATGAATTCGTAAGCATTGATAATAATTAGTTTTAAATTTTATTTATAATTTTTTATCAGACTGTATTATAATATCCTGGTAATTACCTATACGTTTAATTTTACCATCTGCTAACTCAACGATTTGTGTGCAGTTTTTTAAAGTAGAGAGACGATGAGCAATTATAAAAATCGTAAGATTTTCCCCGAGAGACTCAATTGCTTTCATAACCGAATCTTCTGTTTTATTATCCAATGCACTCGTAGCTTCATCAAAGATAATAACATCGGCTTGTTTATAGAGCGCTCGTGCGATGCCTATACGCTGACGCTGCCCGCCTGAAAGTCGAATTCCACGTTCCCCAACATAGGTTTTATACTTTTCAGGCCAGGTTTCGATAATATCTGAAATCTGAGCTTGAACTGCTGCGCGCTTGACTCGCTCATGATCGATATTACCTTTAGGGATGCCAAAGGCAATATTCTCTTCAATAGTACTATCTGCAAGATAGATAGATTGTGGCACATGTGCTATATGTGCCTGCCAAGCACGGTTATTGCTTGCTGTAATTCGCTGATCATCAACCTTAAGCCATCCTTTATTCGCTTCCAGCAAACCCATTACGATATCAAGAAGAGTGCTCTTTCCGCTCCCTGTCACACCTATAAACCCGATTCGACAACCTTTTTCAATGTTTAAATTAAGATTGTCAAGTACCCAGGGTGCTTGTGCATTATAGCGAAATGAAAGCTCTTGGAGAGTGATCTGTTTACAAAACGGTATCGGATCACGAAGCGGTTCATCAACATCAACCGGTAAAGGCTGTTCGAGCAGTTTCAGGGCATCCTCAAAAGAGGCTTGAACACCCTGGATATTTGCCCATGAAATGTATGCCTGTTGCAGGACAGGCAATAATCGTTGCGCACCGAGAGCGAAAGCACCAAGAACCGGTATAGCTTTGGCGATGCCATCCGGTCCTGTAGCCATTGCATAAGCCAAACCTGCGATAAGCATCATACCCAAGGATTCCAATGCATAGCGTGGACTCATTGCTATAAAAGCGTTGTTTCCCTGAGCGTGGCGCAGGCGATGGTCCGCGTTGCGATATATCTCACAATAAGTCGCCTGAGTACCATCAATCAGTACATCACGAATACCACCCAGACCCTCCTGCAGTGATTTGACTACATGTGTCGATTCATGAGCTATACGCTGACTATTGATGGTAAGAGTTTTACTTGATGCCCTTATGATTATTCCATATATCAAACTGAAACCACTGAAGGCAGCAAGGGCAATTACAGGATCAAATGCAAAAAGAGTAATCAGAATTGCCGCAAGAATCAAACAGGAACTTATAAAATTCAGTATGCTCGACAATGAGGATATCACACTGCCGGTTTTGCTTGAAATACCTGTAATAATTTCACTACTGTTGCGTGAAACATGAACCGAATAAGGCTGATAAAGGGTTCGGCGATATATGCTGATACTGAGGTCAGCTCCTGTCGCATAGGAGAGGCGAGTACTAAACCAGAGTAAAAGCAAACGCATACCTCCTGCCAGAAGGGCCGCCATGCCAAAACCGATGGTAAGAGGCAGGAGCAGTTGATTTACGGCGGTAATCCCCAATGCTTTGATCACTGGTTGTGCCGCTGGGAGATTAAATATACGATCAGGAGCTGTCAACACTGCCAGAAATGGCAGTATACTACCAATACTAATGATTTCAGCGAATGCAGATAAGATCATCAGTATTAATAGAATTGCAAACTGACCGCGACGTCTTGGGCCTATATGTATCCAAATACGTCTTAAAAGAGTTCGAAGAGGTTGAGTGGTCTGATACACTATTTTTTAATTACAGATTGATTAATGATGCCATCATATACTTGACACCTACGATTAGCATTCATTATTCTATGCTATTCTTATTCAAGGATCCAGGTTTGTCTTCGTAATTACATGGCAAATGTAATCCTTATCTGTTTGCTGTGCAGGGTGATCTATTTTTTGTTCACGATTTATGAGAAATTTATAGATGACTGTATAGATTATAAAGCTCACAACACAGCTCACTATAAGCAGAGCTTGTTGTTTATAAAATAAAACTGAAAGGCTGGAAGGGATTAAGGCATAAGCCCAGCAGAATGGCGAAACCATGCCGTTGCGAATGGATTGAGAAAGATTCGGAAAGTAACGGTTTACTATTCTAAGTTTGATAAGACTATGCATGTGAGCTATATCAGGATGTCCCGGATTTTCTTGATTGATGTACCGCCGCCCCATACTGAATATTGTCTCTATAATAGGGTAGCTGCAAACAAGAAAAGGAGCCCATACTGACACAGAGGGGTTTCGCATGGGAAGCATAACTGATACCCATGCAAGCATGAAGCCAAGCAGATATGCTCCGCCATCTCCCATAAATATTTTCCCAAACGGAAAATTAACAACAAGAAAACCACTGGTAACAACTATAAGGAATAAACAAAGTTGTACAATCTCAATATCGCCAACCTGTAGAGCTATAAAGCATATTGCTGTATAGCAAACAACCATTGTTCCTGCTGCAAGTCCATTAAAACCGTCAATGATATTAGTAGCATTTGCAATACCTGCAATTGCGAATGCAGTGAAAGCAATAGCTAATGGCTTGTAAGTAAATAAATCGTCAATTCCAGGAATATCAATATGGTTTATACTGTAACCTGTAAGCCACCAGGCTAAAACACCACTAATTAGTGTTGCAATCAGTCTTGTACGAACCCCAACCCGCTTGGTAAGATCTTCAGTAAGCCCCGCAACAAATGCGGGAAGACTTGCAATAAGCAAAGAACCGATAAGCGATGAAATTGAAGCGGAGGCAACAAACCAGGCCGCAATAAATCCAAAATAAATGGCTACGCCACCAACTCTCGGAACCTGATGTGTATGAAATTTTTGTATCCCGACTGTCGTATCGCAAGAGTGCTTCCCATGCCACTCCTTAGTCAGGATGAGTAGTATTGAGATAATTACCGTAGCGAAAGCGGGATATATATAACTTATATCGAAAACTTCGTCTAAAGACATATTACTTCGTGTTCTATATACTGCATTTTTATGAAATCGGAAGCCTAACCTACTGTCGTGAAACTCACAAGGTTCTATTTCCAGGTCTTAAGATAACGAGAGATCGTTTGAAATTGAGCCTGACTTACGGCATTGTGCCTGACTCTCTGATACGCTTCAAGAAAAAACACCATGATCATGGAAACAAAAATAGCTGCGATTGCTGTAAACATAATTGTCCTGCTTCGAAAAGGGCCTGATTTCTGTTCAGGTACTACAGCGCGATCAATAACCTGAATGGAAGAGCCGGCCTTAGCTTCATCGACTTTAGCAAGCGTTAATTGCTGCAATGCCATTTGGTAGATTGCTTCTGCGTATTTCATATCTCTGGTTTTATGCGTAAAGTCCAGTATTCTTTCCGGTGCTTTGCTGATATAACCAGCTCCTGCCTGTGCCTTGCCAATTTCTGCCTGCAATAAATTTAGTTTCTCGCGTAATTTAATGTAATCAGGGTTTTTAGGGGTTACAGACAGGCTCATATCAGCAAGCTGACGTTCAGTTGTATTAATCATCTTTTGCAGAACTGCAATATCAGAACCAACAGTTATCAGCCCTGTCTTTTCCTGTAACTGCTTAATATTGGCTTCAGCCTCACTCAAATCGTTTTTCGCTTTCAAAAGCTCTCTCTCGGCAACAAGACGACGTCGCGACGCATCAGAAACCGCAAGCTCATTATTGTTTTGCAATAATACATCAACATACCCATTAGCAAGCATTGCTGCTCGATTTGGATTCGTGTCCTGTACCTGGAGACGGATGAGCCCATCTTTCCCGATACTGACAGTAGTTTGGGATGCTAAAGCATTACGTGCAGCTTCTTGCGATTTTGTTTTATAAACATTATGAAGCTTGAAATGCCGGATCATGTTGTCCTGCATGGTTCGGCTTTTCAGAAAAACAACATATACGTCATTAACACCCGGGGCACCGACCCCACCTCCACCTCCCAACATACCGGGAATACTACCCAGAGAACCGAGCGAAGAGATCATCGACGATACACTCGCAGCCTGTTTCGGTGGCATAAAAGTCGTGTCGGCTGTATAGATATCCGGACGTTGCAAAGTCACAATAGTTGCAATTATCGCAGCTATAAGCGGAGCAACAATAATGAACTTTTTATATTTGGCGAGAACAATAACAACATCGAGCAGGTTTATTTCCAGCTCCTTGCCAGTGCTTAGTTTATCGTCAGATGTACCTGATTTCAGCATTTAAAAAACCATCTTGTTTGTTTCCTTCATTAAGTAGGGTCGAGTCAATTTGTAAGCGTTTTAATTGTTGCCACACCAACTCCAAGCTGATAGAGTACGGTTGACCATTCTGTAAGTGACCGCACAAGATTGAATTTCGGGGTCAGCCTCTCAGGAACTACAATAGCATCACCAGGATTGACTTGATCACCCTGCTTTTTTTTGACACTGCCGTCAGCACAAACACGATACAGCTCGGATTTATGGCCGGTCGGTGTTACCCCTCCGGCAACTTCAAGGTAACCACTCACGCTGTAACTTTGATTATAGATAAATGTAGACTGATTATAAACCGCTCCAATAACGTCAACCGTCGTTGGCCTTTCGGGAATATAAATTCGGTCGCCATCTCTTAATGGGAAATCCGGTATATCTGCCAGCTGAACTTGCGAATTTTTAAGGTTGAGAATTATCCTTCCCTCCGACCTGACCGAGCGAAGTTTTTGCACAATTCTTCGCTGTGCCTCCAGTTCACTTGATACCGATGATACCTTTGAAGGATCAGTAGCTCCGGCAATCCGTTGCTTGGCGCTTGTTTCAATATCCTTCTCATATCGATCAATTGACTCACTTATCTTCTTCTGCTGTTCACGTCTTACACTTTCTCGTGTAAGCTTTGTACCGTAAAGATATCCCTTTTCCGTCACTCCACCCACACGGGTAATCAGTCCCTTCAGGGTCTCGCCCTGCTGAAGTTCATAAACGCCGGTTTGCGTCACCTCTCCGTCAATCCGAACAAATGAACGTTTGACCTTCACTTCGAGAGGGTATGAACCGGGTGATATGATACGAAAGATGTCTGTCGGCATCACCTGCAGTTTGGCAAGCCTGGATTGAATCGACATCCAGTCAGACTGTAATTCGGCCTGGGTCTGGTAATTACCGTCAATGTTTTTATCAATAATCACATTTTTAAGATCTGCCGTCGACTCGAATCCGCCAGCCCATCCTACAAGATCAGCAACTGATGTTTTCTGCTTCAATTCGTAAATCGCAGGTGTTTTGACATCTCCAAACAGAGCAACCTGTGGCCCGACGGGCGGGATATAGAGCACATCACCATCCTTGAGAGCAACATCAGAGCTTTTATCGCCAAAAAGCAAAAGGTCGTAAAGGTCGAACGATACAATCGGCTCACTACCCCTTTTTAGCTTGATATTGCGTAAACTGCCTGTAGTTGAAGGACCTCCCGATACGAAGAGTGCATTAAGAATGGTACTCATAGCGCTAAGTGTGTAGGCTCCAGGGCGAAAGGCATTGCCTACAACATAAATTTGAACACTCCTTGTTTGTGCGACACTCGCACTCAGCTCGAAATTCCTGAAAATCCTGCCGATCGCTGTTTTCAGATAGCCCTGAAGGTCCCTGTACCTTACTCCTGAAACCCTTACCGAGCCGACTTTAGGGATATAAATTTCACCACTCCGACTCACTGTTGCATCGAAATCAATAGTGACCATTCCCCACGCCCTGATTTGCAGATCATCACCTGGACCAATCACATAGTCAGGATTTACCTGAACTTCTGATAGCGGAGCAAATGTGCTCGGAACTCCACGGAAAAGATTACGGCCAAAAACCTCAAGCTCCCTGCCGGTTGATGTTTCAACATAGGTTTGGAAGATGCTCTTCTTTTTCATCAGACGAATAAGCGTCGAGTCAGTAACCGCATTATCGTTCGTCTGGATAGTTTTTTTTACCTGACCTGAAGTTGTCCTCTGAATATTGGAATTAAGATTGGTCGCGGAGGTGTTTGAAGTACCCGAAAAGTCCTGATATGCTCCGGCGGATGTTCCGGAATAAGCCTCAGTCGAAGATGCAGCCTCGCCAGAAGATGTTAATTCCGAATCAGAACCTTCTAAAGCCATTCCACGCTGTGGAGCGGCAAAAACAATAAACGCAAAAAGCAGGATGTAGAGGATGCGCATTTAAAACGGTTTTAGATTCTGAATTTTGAATTCCGGATTCAATAGAGTATTAAATTTATCTATAAATCCCGACCCGTTGGGATCAAGAAAGAAAAAAAGGCATTCAACTTGATTTAAGCGATATGGAATTTTTTTGTCCGCTCTTAAAAAATAAACGCTCCGCATTCTTCAGTCACATCTGAAGACAGCAAGCGCCAAATGGTTATAAATTAATCATTTAGCAGCGAATGTATAAAAACACGAAAAAATAGCGCCAAATCAACAAAATCTACTCCACTGTCCATAAAGCGAATGACGACAAGAATCCAAGTGGCACAATATAGAAATCCATGAACAATTTACTATATGGGTTTCCCTTGGCAAAGACCTTGGAACTGGCATATCAAAACACTTAAAACTGTTGCCAATTTAACAAATTCGGTAAAAATTTTGTTACCAGATGCTCATTTATATGTGATAAATAGCCATAAGAAATAAGTATGACTGTGTTTTATAAGTATTTAAGTTCATAAAACAAAAATCAGTCTGTTTCAAGAATAAAATCACGTTATTTTACCACCATAACTCTACACAAACAGATCACCACAAAACCAGACCACAACCCAACCTTATATACATATCTCCTATATACAGTTAAGCAATTTTGAATGTTGAATGTTCGATTTTGAATTGACGTAAACGATAAGAGAAGATATATAACACAAATCACAAATTGCAGTGTGGATGGTCGCTGATGAAACGGTCGATGAGGCGGAGAAACTGACGGCCGTAGCGTTCGAGTTTGACCTCACCGACTCCGGATACCGTGAGCATTGCCTCTGCTGTCCGGGGAAAAATGGCGGCCATATCGTGTAGCGAGCGATCCGAGAAAACAAGGTAGGGCGGAATCCCCTGCTCGTCAGCAATCTGCTTGCGCAGGGTTCTGAGCAGCTCGAACAGCTCCTGGTCGAACGGCGCTCCTTCATCCCCCTGAACTGCTCTGGCTGCCTTTTTTTCAAGAACCCGAACGATCTCAATCTGCTCTTCCCCCTTTAGTATCCGCACTGCCTTCGGCAAGAGGTAGAGCGTGGGGTAAAGACCTTCAGCTTTTGCTACAACTTTTTGGGCAAACAGTTCGTCAGCAAGCTGCCTCCAGTATTTTTTGGTATGCCCTTTACCCACACCGTATGTTCTAAGCTGGTCATGACCCATGTCACGAATCTTCTGATTGGCACTGCCCATAACGATATCGATGATATGCGTTGCACCGAACCGCTCTTCAGTGCGCACAATAGCTGAAAGCAGCATCTGCGCCTCCCTGGTGCAGTCAACCACTTCACGGGATCCTGTACAGATATCACAGTATCCGCAATTCTCGTGCGGGTAGGTTTCGCCAAAATAGTTGAGCAGGGTGATACGCCGGCAGACCGATGTGGATGCGAATGAGGTCACTCTCGTCAGGGCGTCAAGCGCACGGGCTCGTTCAGTTTCATCGAGCATCGTGTCGATAAAGAAACGCACTTTGGGTATATCACCCTGGGCAAAGAGAAGGGTGCAGTGTGCCGGTTCACCGTCCCTGCCCGCCCGGCCGGTCTCCTGGTAGTAGTTTTCGATGCTCTTTGGCAGATCGGCATGGATAACAAAGCGGATGTTAGACTTGTCAATCCCCATGCCGAAAGCGATTGTGGCAACAATCACCTCAACCTCATCGCGGATGAAGGCCTCCTGGTTACGCTTGCGCTCCTCATCACTGAGCCCTGCATGGTAGGGCAGCGCACGAAACCCCTTCGTCTGCAGCATGGCCGCAGTATCGTTAACACTTTTACGGCTGGTTCGATAGATTATGCCTGCCTTGCCCTGATTGGTTTTCAGGATCGCCACAATCTGGGCGTCAGGCTTCTCCTTGAAGCGGACATCGTAGAAAAGGTTCGGGCGGTCAAACGATGCCCTGACAATCAACGGATCGCGCAGGGCAATCCGGTCGAGAATATCCTGCTGAACCCGGTGGGTAGCTGTAGCGGTAAAAGCTGAAACCGGCAGATCGGGAAAAAGCGATACGAGAGCGGAGAGCGACAAATAGTCAGGCCGGAAGTCATGCCCCCATTCCGAGACACAGTGCGCCTCATCAATCACCGCCATGCTGATGTTTACCCGGCCAAGCAGCTCCCTGAAGTGATCGAAGGTGAACCGCTCAGGCGCAACATAGAGCAGGTCCAGCGAGTTCGAGAGCAATTCACGCATGACACTCTCCCGCTCTTCGTGCAGCTGTGAGCTGTTGAGAAATGCGGCCCTGATACCGTTAGCCCTTGCTCCGTCCACCTGGTCTTTCATCAATGCAATAAGCGGACTGATAACCATACAGGTACCGGAAAGCAACACCGCAGGGAGTTGATAGCAGAGCGATTTGCCTCCGCCGGTCGGCATCACGGCAAATACATCCCGTTTGTCCAGAATTGCCCTGACAATCTTCTCCTGATTGGGCCTGAATTCACGAAACCCGAACACCTTTCGCAAGGTATCGAAAAGTAATGCGTCAGTTTCGGGAGAGTTGATGAAATTCCGGATTTTGGATTCTGAATTTTGGATTGATGAGGGGGATTTCGGGTCGATATTTGCGCTAATTTAAAAGAAAATAAGGAGATTATTGATCGCGAATTAAGAGATTCTGGATTTTGGATGCTGGATTTTGGATTGCCTTCCCCGGTGTCATCTCGAACGCATGTGAGAGATCTGATTGCCATAAAAGAGAGATCCCTCTCTGCGTTCGGGATGACAAAAAAAAATAGGGATGACATTCAGGGCCGGACCGATATCAGAACTTCTTCCACCGTGTACCCATGTAGAGTGCAATAATCCTGGCGGCAACCCGCAATACTTCCGGGTCACCAAGAATGGTGAGAAGCTGGCCGGTCATTTTTCCGGGATTGTTGCGCATCCACTCGTTTCGGTAGAGCACACTCATGAGCTTGTCCATCGACATGGCGCAGGCACAATCTATCAGCTTGTCAAGGCGAACCTCCGGGCCTCCAACAGAAGGTGTGCGACGACCATCGTGCCTGGTCATGGAAAGTACCCGGTTGCCATCACGCTCATCGAGACTATAGTCAATACAACGCTCTTTTGACTGCCGGAGCCTGAGAGTAAGGGGTTTCGCCAATCTTCTGGTGGAGGAGGGAGCCGGGATTGAAACTTCTCCATTCGTATGATCCAGAAACTGCACGAGCGCTTTGTATAAAACATTCCCTATCTCTTCATGGGAGAGATTTTTGTTCACCCGCAACAAAAAGCAGAACTGAAACAGGTCTATCATGAAGTTGAGCAGCAGCTCGTTTGAGGTATTTCGCTTCATAACCGACCGGTAGCCATTGAATGCCGCATTACAGTAGGCAAGCATGGAAACAAGCTTCTGGCGATCCATCGTACGGGTTTCAATAACCGGGCAGTAATTATTGTAAAGATCCCAGTCAAAAGAGCGGATTTTCCCCTCGTTTTTGTACTCGGTAAAAATTCCGGTACCCGGATAGGGGGTCATGATCATAAAGAGTGCATGGCGCAGACCGAGCGATTTGGCAAACTCGGGATAGACCATGGTATCCTGCTCATTTTCGGTGTAGTGACCGATAATGAAATAGCCTTCCGCGCCAATACTGTACTGCCTGCAAAGGGCTATAGCTTTGGCTACATCGTCAAGGGTGTTCTTTTTGTTCATCAGTTCAAGCGTGTTTGCATTCGGGCTCTCAATGCCGAGCCCGACTTTGCTCAATCCTATCTTCTGCAGTTTGCCGAGAATACGTTCGGCACGAACAATATCCTTTGCCCTGCTCTCCGTCATAATCCGGAAATTGGTCAATCCCCTTTCGATCAACAGATCACAGATTTTTTCGGCACGCGGAATGTTGGTAAGGAAATTGGCATCCCAGATTTTGATGAGCTTTTTATTGTCAGGATCATGCAGGAGGGCAATCTCCTCAACCACATTTTCGGCACTTCTGCCTCTCCACCCCTTATGCATCTGATCATTGGCGCAGAACGAACATGACCAGGGACACCCCCTCGAAGTATAGATGGTGTCTATAGAGTAGGCATCTCCTTTTTCTCCATAACGCTCGGGCCTGAGACTGCGCAGCGGAAACCTGATCGAGTTGATATCGGCGATGTTTTCCCGTACTCCCGTGTAGACAATCTCTCCACCTTCCTTGTATCCAAGGCCTTTCACATCCCGTGAAGGTCCATGCAGTACCAGCTCCCTGAAGGTCACCTCGCCCTCTCCGATCACAACAGCATCAACACAGTCGAGCTTGAGCACCTCATCCGGCAGCGCTGTCGGGTGAAAGCCTCCCATCACCACAAATGCACCGGAATCTTTGGCAATTCGGGCAAGCCGTTCAGCCTGGTTGAACGCTCCGGTCATGGATGAAATAGCAACAAGATCAATCGGACCCTTTTTCATAAGTTCCCGCATACTGTCAAAAATCCCGTCATTGTAATAGTTATCGGGCATAACAAGGGATTCGACATCATCTTTCACAGCTGCAGCCAGATAACAGACACCGATACAGTCAGTAATGAAACGGGGAAAGGGAGTAATGATAGTCTGAGGAGCTTCGACAAGACAGAGATGTTTGAAATATGCCATTGGGACTAAATTTTATTGGTTACTGCTTGAGGCACATCTACCAATATGCCGCTCCTCCGGAGCTTCGCAGCCCTGTACATCGGGAGTCACAACATTAAACTGATACTTCTTTTTTTACAGTACGTTCTCTCCTTTATTATACGGATTATCTATAATATAACAGAAAGCCCCGACCGAAGCGGGGCTTTACTGTTTGTTTAAAAGGGTCTCCGTTATGCGCCAACCATCATGGCTTCCACATCGGCATCAACTGTTCCGATCGGCTTGATACCGAACTTCTCCACCAGCACTGCAGCTACATTGGGGGTGAGAAATTCGGGAAGTGTCGGTCCGAGACGGATACCTTTGACTCCGAGATAGAGCAGTGCAAGCAGCACCGTTACGGCTTTCTGCTCGTACCATGCGATATCAAAGGAGATCGGCAGATCGTTGATATCATCAAGACCGAATACCTCCTTTAGCTTCAGGGCAATGACCGCAAGTGAGTAGGAGTCGTTGCACTGGCCTGCATCAAGCACACGCGGAATGCCGCCAATGTCACCAAGCTCCAGCTTGTTGTAGCGATACTTGGCACACCCTGCCGTCAGGATGACGGTATTGTCGGGCAGCGCAGCGGCTACATCGGTATAGTACTGACGGGAGTTATGGCGTCCGTCACAGCCGGCCATCACCACAAAGCGCTTGATAGCTCCGCTCTTGACGGCAGCAACCACCTTGTCGGCAAGGGCAATCACCTGGTTATGGGCAAATCCGCCGACAATCTGGCCGTTTTCAAGCTCTTTTGGCGCCGGGCAGGTTTTTGCCAGCGCAACAAGGGCTGAAAAGTCTTTCTGACCGCCTTCAGTGCGTGCCGGAAGATGCTTCAGTCCGGGATAACCTGCCATGCCGGTGGTAAACATCCGGTTGCGGTAGGATTCGCGAACCGGCACAATGCAGTTGGTCGTCATGAGAATCGGCCCGTTGAAGGAGTCGAACTCCCGGTCCTGCGCCCACCATGAACCACCATAATTGCCGACAAAGTGTGTGTACTTTTTGAATGCCGGATAGTAGTGGGCCGGAAGCATTTCGCAATGCGTATAGACATCGACTCCGGTTCCTTCGGTCTGCTTCAGCAGATCTTCCATATCACGCAGGTCGTGACCTGAAATGAGGATGCCGGGGTTTTTGCCGACACCGGTTTTAACCGTGGTGATTTCCGGCTGACCGTAGGACTCGGTGTTGGCCTTGTCGAGCAGTGCCATCGCCTTGACGGCAATTCCGCCGGTTTCGAGCACCAGCGCGGTCAGTTCATCAGCTGAAAGCGCTTTGGTCAGAGCGGCAAGACCCTTCACGTAAAACAGATAGATATCGTCGTCATGATAACCGAGCACCGCCGCATGGTCGGTATAGGCGGCAAGACCCTTGATGCCATAGAGCACAAGGCTTTTGAGTGACTGAAAGTCTTCGTTTTCGCTCAGGCTTTCGATGCCTGCCGCTTCGGCTTTTGCCAGAAACTCATCCTTTGTGCTGCCACTCCATCGGGCGGCATCATGCTCCGGGTGAACGGCAAGAGTTGCCTTCAGTTCATCACGAAGGGCAAGGGTCTTGCGGATCTGCGCAACAATAGCATCCTCATCGAAATTGGTATTGGTAACGGTTACAAAAAGCGATTCGCTGATCAGCTGACCGACATTTCGCGACACACTTCCCGGCTGTTTTTCGGCTGCGAGCGCAAGACCCTCGGCTGCATAGACAAGCACATCCTGCAACTTCGCGGTCATATCATCCTTTCCGCATACTCCTCTCACCGTACATCCACTGCCATGGACACTCTCCTGACACTGATCACAGTACATACTCATTGTGTTCTCCATTTATGGGCACATCTATTAATTTGTTCCGAAACCCGATTACTGCGTTGGCCGGTGCTCGAAATCCTCATGTACTACGTGTACACTCCGGTTTCTGCGCTCCGTCCGCCTTGTTCTCGGGCTTCTCACGACAATTAATACGTTGTGCCTTTATGTTTATTGTTAGTAATGGATACCTCTTATTAATCTTTTCTGCGATGTAAAGAGATGTCCGGTTTATTGTTGTTGTTAGAGTACATTCGGTAACAGCATTGAAGCCTCCTTTATATCTTCTGCCGCACCCTCCTTATCTCCGATTTTTTCTTTGACTGAAGCTCTGCTGTGGTATGCGGCATAGAGCAAGCGGCGATTGCCGGGCTTTCTTTCAATAATCTCACTGAAGTCTTCCAGGGCTCCATAGATGTCACCAACGTTGAGCCTTGCAATCCCCCGGTTGCCGTATGCCGTTATCGCTTCACGAAACCGCAATCCGATCTTCAAGGCAGTTGTATAATCCCCGATTGCACTTTCATAATCCCCTGTGCTGCTCAATGCATTTGCCCTGTTACAGTATGCATCCGCATTGTCCGGTTCAGCCAGAATTACACGGCTGATCTCTACGGCTGTGCCTCTGTAGCCCCCCATCGCATCTTTCAGCATACTTCTTCAGCTTTTTCATTGGACAATCAAAGGACTGCAGGGACGAAGTGAAATTTTCCGGGCAACCACAAGGGATTAACCCTACATACACCGCTCTCTTTTTCGTGTAATTCGTGGGCAAATATCTTCATCTTCTTTCTCGTAAATACAGTAAATCACGAACGTCCCCTCCTCACCAGACATTCACACCCACTCTTCTGACAGGGTCTCGCCTTTCAGGCTGATAACCACTTTTTTGACCGGAACCTTGCGCGAGGCCCTCTTCAACGCTTCGGCAACAATCGACATCAGGCCGCCGCAGCAGGGAACCTCCATAATTACAACGGTGATGGTGTTGATGTTTGAATGGTCAATCATGGCTGCCAGTTTGTCCACGTAGATATCCATGTCCGAATCCAGTTTCGGACATGCTATCCCGAGGCTTTTGCCGGTCATGAACTTTGCGTGAAAATCGCCAACAGCAAATGCTGCGCAGTCGGCAGCAAGCAAAAGATCGGAACCCTGAAAATATGGTGCCTGCGGTGAAACAAGATGGAGCTGGATCGGCCACTGGCGTAGTGCACTCACCTGCAAGGAAGCAGGATGAGCTGGCGCTGCGCCTGAAGAGGAACCGCTGTCACGGAAATCCATCATTTTACTGCCGGGGCATCCCCCGCCATGCGCACCATGGTTATGTGGCGCATGAGCGGAAGAGGAGGGCAGAGGATTGGCTATTCCCTGCTCCTTGAGGTACTCCAATGCCTGTTGCAGATAAACCTGCTCATTGTGCTCAATCAGATGGCTGAGATGCGCCGCGATCACATTCGGGCCTCCCTTTGCGATGCTCTCATGCATAACCCGTTTTTCATCGTAGGGCTCAGCTTCACGACTCTCTATTTTCATTGCTCCGGTCGGGCAATGCCCGATACAGGCACCGAGACCATCGCAGAAGAGATCACTGACAAGGCGCACCTTGCCGTCAATGACCTGCAGTGCGCCTTCAGGGCATCCGGGAATACACTCTCCACATCCGGTACATTTTGTTTCATCTATGGTGATGATCTGACGTTTCATGGTTTTTTCCCTTTCATGCACCACTAATAATCTGTTACGTGTTTCGATTACTGCGTTGGTCGGTGCTCGGAATCCTCATGTACTCTCGTGTACACTCCGGTTCCTCCGCTCCGTCCGCCTTGTACTCAAACCACTCACGACGATTTTTAATGGTGCATATTTTATGAGTTAGGTTGTTATTAATGCCTGTCACTTTCTGTTTGCCGCTTCAAGGTCACGGAGTAGCTTGCCGATGGTGACTTTTTCAAATTCGCTCTGCACCACCTGCTCGATGCGCATGATCTCGTGACGCAGCACACACCGCGAACGGTTGCCACAGATCTGCTTGCGGAACATGCACTCCGAGACCTGAACCTTTCCCTGAAAAATCTCGATCAACTGCGTCACCGTGATGGCATCCGGATCCTTTTCGAGCATAAAACCACCACGAGCCCCCTCCTTTGAAACAATGAGATTGTGGCGGATCATCTCCTGCAACAGCCGGCGAAGAAACTGGTAGGGAATATCCTGCCCTGAAGCAATAGCCTTTGCGGAGAGGTAACTCCCTTTTTCAGCGGCAAGAGCCAGCAGTGCCCGAATGGCGTAATCCGTATTTTTTGTCAGTACTTTCATAGTTAAATTTTAATTGATACCAATTTAGTATCAGATTAGAGAAAAGCAAAATCTTTTTTTACGAATAATTTCCTGGTCTGCAATTTTTTTATAAAAAATGGGGCTTTCATCGGAACAATTAGCGACAGTTCCTTACAAACGGAAGAGAGCAAAGAGAGTACTCAGGTTTTTCATAAAAGCGTTACGCTGTGTATATTGAAATACGAGAAGAGGAAACCCCCAACCGGCTAAACGATGCTATGCTCCAACTGAAAACTGCGGGTTTCAAAGCTCTTGACAATCTTCGCAAAAAGGAGCTCTTTCCCCCTCAATGGCAGAACATGGAGGAGCTTGAACAGGTGTCGGACTCTGTTTTATCGCAGTTTCTGGATGAACGCTTCAGGGTATCACAGGAGCTTGGTGGCGGTTTTCTTATCTCAGCGCTGATTGATAAAGCACTGCGCACACGGGATAACGAGCTTATGGATGACCGGAATCTGCCTGTGAGCGAAAAGCTGAAACTGGTAAGGGCTCTGGACCGGCAAAATGCCATGATGCAGCTCTACCCGCGTTATGTTGATTTGCTGATACCCTTCATCCGGGAGATTTCTGAAACAAAAAAACGGGAAGTACGGGTGCTGGAACTGGCAAGTGGAGCCGGGGGACTGACTCTGGCGCTCGCCGAAGCCGTGCGGCAAAAAAAACTGCATGCATCGGTTACCGGGTCAGACATTGTTCCGGCATATATCGAGGCAGGTAACACACGTGCTGCAGAGCTTGGTGTTCCGGCAAGCTTCCGCTATCTCGACGCCTTTGATTTGACGTCGGCGGGCAAAGGAGCGTTTGATCTTGTCGTAATCTCGCAAAGCCTGCACCATTTCACTCCGGGCCAGCTTGCGGTCATGATAGCCCTTGCTTCAGAAAATGCTGCAACAGCGTTCGTCGGCATTGATGGATACAGAAGTCTGCTTCTTGCCTGCGGAGTACCTTTTGTTGCCGCCATGCAGGGAATAGCGTCTTTCACCCTTGACGGACTGACATCCGCAAGAAAATTCTATACAGAACTGGAACTGGATATGATTGCAGAGATCGCTTCCGGCAAAAAGGTTCAACGGGTGAGCTGTTCATGGCCATTAAGCGTCATGACCGTCCGGTTCTGACAAACACTTTTTAACGAATCTTTTTCACTATCCTTAATCTAAACAGGAGACCGAACCAATGAATTTTGTGAAATTTTTAGGAGGTGCCGCTATTGCACTTGCAGCCATTCAGCTTGTTCCTTACGGACGTGATCACACAAATCCGCCGGTAACCGGTGAGCCTAAATGGGACTCCCCGAGAACTCAGGAGCTTTTCAATCGCGCCTGCAAAGACTGCCATTCCAATAATACCGTATGGCCATGGTACAGCTCGGTTGCTCCCGCTTCCTGGTTAACCCAGCTCGATGTCTCCATGGGACGCGAGGCATTCAATGTATCCGAATGGGGCCGACCTGAAGAAAATGAGGGTGAAAAAGCTGCCGAAGAAGTAAGGGAAGGTAAAATGCCCATGGTTATCTACCTGCCTGCTCATCCGGAAGCCAAGCTGAATGCACAGGAGAAGGAGGAGCTGGTCAAAGGACTCGTGGCAACATTCGGAGATGAGAAGAACGAGAAAAAGGATGCGAAGGGAGCAGCCAAACCGAAGGATAAGGATAACGACAAGGATTAAACACGGTGCCGGAACTTTTTCAAGCGTGTTAAACGGTTAAATCATCGCGATGAAACTACAAATACCGACACCCATAAGTGGTAACCGCATCCTGGGAGGAGCTCTTCTCCTTGGTACACTTCTCAGCAGTTCAGCGGCTTACGGAACAGAGAAGGGTGAAGCATCACCCCTCTCAACCGGAGCTCTGAAAATCTCCTATGAGGAGTTCACGCTGCCCGGAAATGAAAAGATGGGTATGACCGCGCTTGGGATAAGCCATGATTTCACAAAAAATTTCCATGCCGGCGTAGGCTCATGGATGGCGGTAAAAGGCGAACGGGGGGGGTTTATCACCCTCGGTATTGATGGCGGACTCTCCCTCCCGCTCACCGAGAGAATCGGAGTTGACACCGGCCTCTTTATCGGCGGAGGCGGAGGCCGCGGCGGCTACACGCTCAGTGGCGGCGGGCTTATGCTTCGCTCGCATGCGGCTCTGACCTATGATCTTGGATCATGGGGCAGGTTAGGAGCAGGGGTAAGTCATGTGGACTTTCCTGATGGCGGCACGATTACCTCAACCCAGCCTTTTGTCTCCTATACCCTTCCCTTTTATTCCTTTGTTGAAAAAAGCCGGAACAATACCGGCAATCGTACACTGAAGAGCGATCAGTACCTGCAATTATCGCCAAAAAGACATGCTCTGGCTGTGATGAAGCGTGATCTGCATGTTGCCAGCACAACCCTGACCGATACTGGTTCTCCTCAGGGAAACCTCTCACTCGTCGGTATTGAGTGGCGTACCTATCTTGATGATAACTGGTTTGCCCGGCTGGAAACCGAGGGCGCAGCAGGAGGCAACAGCGCCGGATACATGCAGATTCTGGCTGGCGGAGGTTACAGAGTACCGCTTGGCGCAAATCTCTATGCAAGTTCCGACCTCTCCCTCGGCGGCGGAGGTGGAGGAGGGATCGATTCGGGTGGCGGGCTTCTGTTTAATGCCTCTGCGGACATGCAATATTTTCTTACCCGTAGTCTCTTTGCGGATATTTCGGCGGGATACCTGAAGTCCAATACCGGCACCTTTGAAGCCAAAACCCTGGCCTTCAAGATCGGATACCAGACAGGAAACAGGAGCAGGCAAAAAACAGATGCTGCTGATAACCACATTTTTGTGCCTGCATGCATGCAAATCCGCGCAGTCAGTCAGACCTATTTCAAGGCTGCCGATAACTGGCGCAGCCATCACGCCGATCAGAATGTTGATAACCTTGGTGTTCAGATTGATTACTTCCTCGACCGCGGCTGGTATCTTACAGGCCAGGGCCTTGCGGCATACGGCGGCGGAGCCGGGGCCTATATGACCGGCCTTGTCGGTACGGGAGCCCGAAAAACGGTTGCAGGAAATCTCTTCCTGAATGCCGAAGGGTTGGCCGGAGCTGCGGGCGGTGGTGGTCTGGCGATCGGTTCAGGGCTGGTTTGGCAGGGAAACCTCGGTGTTGGCTATGATATCAGCCCCGCGCTGTCGGCGATGATGAGTGCAGGCCGGATGCAGGCCATGAACGGAGCGTTCAAGGCCAATGTGATCGGACTTTCACTGGGCTACAATTTTAAAAGTTATATGAGTGAAACAGATTGATTCGGGGCTGTGCTACCAATATTTCGCCCCTCCGGGGCTTAAAAAACTAATCGCTCACGACAATTGATCGTGGTGCCTATATGAATAAGTGCGGCCTTGCCAATGTTTCAGACATTTTCAGATGAATCCCCAAAAAGCCGGTGCAGGCTACTACCAGAACTACCCTCTTCATCTCCTTCTGTTTCTCCTGACGGTGCTTACCACACTTTGGGCAGGGGCATTCTGGAGCGGCCATCCGGTTACCTTCAAGAGCACCGTTCCTTTCCTTGACAATCTCTCTTCCGGAACGCAATACTCACTCTCCCTGCTTCTTTTTTTAAGTGTGCATGAGTTCGGCCATTTTATCGCAGCTCAGCGTCATCGGGTTATGGCCACACTCCCCTACTACATTCCCCTTCCTCCCCTGCCGTTTATGCTCAGCCTCGGAACCATGGGCGCAGTCATAAAAATCAGGGAGCGAATGCCGGGAACAAAAGCCCTCTTCGATATCGGAATAACCGGCCCGTTAAGCGGTTTTATTGTCTGTTTCGGACTTCTGCTCTACGGTTTTCTGACTCTTCCTCCGGCTGATTTCATCTATACCATTCACCCCGAGCTCAAGAAATCCCTAACCGTGCACGCCCCGGACCCGCAGGGGAGCCTCACGCTTGGCAAAAACCTGCTCTGGATTCTGCTTGAAAAAACGATAGCCCCGAAAGAGCTCCCTCCCATGACCGAGATGTATCACTATCCCTATCTCTTCACCGGATGGCTCGGCTCGCTTGTAACCGCGCTCAACCTTCTTCCCGTCGGTCAGCTTGATGGCGGTCACGTCATCTACGCAATGTTCGGAAGAAAAGGTCATGCAACGGCAGCAAGGGGATTCCTCATTTTTATCACCATTCTCGGCTTTCCCTCGCTGCTTGAGCTACTGCTCTCCCTGCTTAAACCCGAAGCTGTCTCTCTCATACCGGAGCTGCTTCGCCACTGGTCCTGGTCGGGCTGGATCCTCTGGGCCATTATTCTGTCACGGCTCATCGGAATGAATCACCCGCCAACAGAACACGATGAGCCTCTTTCATTTTCACGAAACGTGATCGGCTGGGTTGCAATTGCCATCTTTCTTTTGACCTTTACCCCGGTACCGTTCGGTATCAACTGAAACACAAGAAGCACTATGTCATGAAGAGCGGAGAAGATGCATCAACAGCATTTCAGATCAACTGCAGGGGAAGATTGCTGGACCTCTCCTCCGGCCCCAAAATCATGGGTATCCTGAATACCACGCCTGACTCCTTTTTTGACGGCGGATCATTACACAAAAAAAGCGGAGGCATTGATCTTGACCGGGCAGTGGATCACACGCTTGAGATGATCCGAGAGGGCGCTTCAATTATCGATATCGGCGGTGAATCTTCACGCCCCGGAGCCGAAAAGATTTCCGCCAGGGAGGAGATCAAGCGAACCATTCCGCTTATCGAGCTTTTGCAGAGAAAAACCGATGTGCTGATCTCTATTGACACCTACAAGGCCGAGGTTGCCGGAAAAGCGCTTCAGGCCGGTGCTCATATGATCAATGATATTTCCGGTTTCACCTTTGATACCGCTCTTCCGGCGGTTTGCCGCCACTACAGCGCTGCGGTAATTCTGATGCACACTCCCATGAAACCCCAATCCATGCTCTGGAGCACCGATACCGGTTCCGAAAAGGGCGATATCCTTGCAAGGGTAAGCTGCTTTCTGGAGCAGTCAATTGCTGTTGCTGAAAGCAATTCGATTCATGACATTATCATCGATCCCGGATTCGGATTCGGAAAAAGTGTGGAGGAGAACTTCCGCCTGCTTGACAGCCTCAGCTCACTCAAAAGACTCAGGCGGCCTATCCTTGCCGGACTCTCAAGAAAATCATTTCTCGGCTATGCCGTCACCCCGAACGGAGAAGAGATACTCCCCCCCTCCGAAAGACTGACAGCCACGATAACGGCAGATACCATCGCGCTTATCAACGGGGCGAGCATCCTCAGGGTTCATGATGTTGAAGAAGCCGCCCAAAGCCTTCGTGTGCTGGACGCGATGAAGAGATTTTGAATTCGACGAAAAGAGAATTTCTTCAAACTCCAGAGGAGCGCGATATTGGTAGTCACCCATTTCATCCCGAACTGAAAGGAGGAATCTCACTCACGACAATCAGCTCCCTCACCCGACTTCGTCGCGATTCGGGATGACAAAAAAAAGAGAGCGCATTGATATGCTTCATTGTCCCATCTGTCCTATTGGTCCTATTGGTCCTATTGCCGCGGAATCCTTCGAATTCACTGGTATACCGTTTTTTTTCTTACTTTTGTTATCTGTGCCTGAATCGAGATTGCCAAACCCTCACTGTTCAGATGTACCTTTCCAAAATTGAACTCTTCGGCTTCAAAAGCTTTGCTCACAAGGTCAGAATAAGCTTTGACAAGGGACTTACAGCAATTGTCGGCCCCAATGGATGCGGCAAGACCAATGTTGTTGATGCAATGCGCTGGGTTCTCGGCGAGCAGAAATCATCCCTTCTCCGATCCGCAAAAATGGAGAACATTATTTTCAACGGATCGAAAAACCTCAAGCCGCTCAGTCTCACCGAAGTTTCGATCACTGTTGAGAACACAAAAAATGTGCTCCCGATCGAGTATACCGAAGTGACCGTCACCCGCCGTATTTACCGGAGCGGAGAGAGTGAGTTCCTGTTAAACCAGGTCCCCTGCCGCCTCAAGGATATTCTCGATCTTTTTACCGATACCGGCATGGGCAGCGATGCCTATTCGGTTATCGAGCTGAAGATGATTGAAGAGATCATCAGCAATAAAAGCGAGGAGCGGCTCAAGCTTTTTGAAGAGGCCGCCGGTATTACCCGTTACAAACAGCGCAGAAAACAGACATTCAAACTGCTTGAAAGCGCATCTCGTGACCTGTCAAGGGTGGATGATGTGCTGGCTGAAGTTGAAAAAAAGGTACGGAGCCTGAAACTCCAGGTAAGGAAAGCAGAGAAACTGCGGGAGCTGAAAAAGGAGATCCGCGAGCTTGATCTGGCACTCTCATGGCTTTCCATGGAGGAGTTACGCGAAAAGCTTGAGCCCATGCGGCAAAGAATCAGGGAGGAGGAGCTGCGGAATCACGAGTGTGCAGCAAAAATCGCCACAGAGGACAGCGTTACCCAGGAGCGTGAACTGGGTCTGCTTCAGGAAGAGACTACGCTCTCTGAAACACAAAAATCACTCAACGAGCTGAATCAGCAGATTCACCTGCTTGAAAAACAGCTCCTCCAGCATGAAGAGCATCAAAAAAATCTGGTATCGATCATAGCACGATCAGCGGTAATCATCGCTGAAAAAGAGCAGAATATCAGTGAACAGGAACGGCTCAAAAACGAGCTGCTGCAGCAGAGAGTCCCCTGTGAAGAGAGCTGTTCCGAACTCTACGATGCATTTACAAGCCTGGCTGATGAACACGACCGGCTTGACGGGACACTGCGCCGGGAGAGGGATGAACTTTCGAGAGAACGAAGAAGAAGTGCAGAACAGCAGAGTGCCGACAATCAGCTTGCCCTGACGAAACGAAGTCTCGAATCAAAAAAAGAGCATCTGCGCACCTCGGTTGAGCGGCTTGAAACAAAAAAAGTGACCATTCTGCAAAAACTGGCAGAAGCGGCCGAAAGTGACCACCGGCTTTCAGAAGAGATTAACCGCAAACAGAACGAACTTGGCGAAGCAAAAACACGGGAGAGCCGGCTTCTGGAGCACCGCGAGAGCATAAATGCACGGATCGAAGAAAAAAGAGAGGCCCTTCTGCTCCGCCGGGACGGACGCGACAAACTGCATAACCGTATTCTGCTTGCCAATTCCGTGCTGGATAACTTTGAAGGGATGCCTGAAGGGCTCGCTTTCCTTGAAAAGCAGAAAAACGGTAAAGCCGGCCTTGGTTGCATCTCCGATCTTCTCTCTCTTGACGACCGTTACCGCAAAGCAGTCAATGCAGCGCTGGGAGAAAGCATAAACTACTATGTCTGCCGCTCGCTCAGTGAGGCCAGGGAGGGAATTGCAAACCTTGCAAAATCGGACAAGGGTAAAGTTCATTTTCTGGTCCTTGATCTTGTTGGCGGATCGGCCGCCGGTGAGTACAAAGCACTCAGCGGCGCAGAAAAAACGCTCGACGTTATCGACTGTCCGGCGGAGCTGCAAGCCGCCCTCTGCCTTGCACTGGGCAAAAGCTACATCACCGAGAGCCTCCAGGAGGCCGAAACCCTTGCACTGCAGTATCCTGACTGCTCATTTGTCACGCTTGAGGGGGAAAAATTCAGCGGCAGCGGGGTCCTCTTCGGCGGAAGCTCAAAAAACAGCGAAGGGTTGCGATTAGGTAAAAAATCGGAACGTGAACGACTGCAAAAAGAGGTTACCGCAATTGAGAAAACCATTCAGAAGGAGGAGGAGAGTCTCCGGATTCTGCGCGAGGAACTCGGCTCAATAAAAACGGCGGAACAGCGCCGCGACATTGAGCGGCTTGAGTCAGAGCTCGGTGCTCTTGAAAAAAGTGCTGCACGGCTGGATGCTGAAAAAAACGGAATGAAACAGGAGTCAGAGCTGACCGGGCGTGAAATCGAGTCACTTATCCAGCAGAAAAACAGTTGCGACACTGAACTGCAAAAGCTGCTGCCATCAATCACCGATAGTGAAGCGAAAGGGCGGCTTATCAGAGATACTATCCGGAAACTGCAGGAGAGCCTTACTTCGTTTGAAAACCGCTACCATGAACTTGGCAGGGAGGTCCAGACCCGCCAGAGCCGGTATAAGGATGGGCTGCTCGAACTTGAAAAGCTCAAGCTGAACATAGCCGCTGCCGACCAGAGACTTACGACGCTGCATGACGAGATCAGCAAGATGAGGGCCGAAAAGGAGAGTTCAGAAAAAGAGATAAGCCTGGGCAGTGGTGCTTCCGATCAACTGAGCAAACAGCTCGACTCGCTTCGCATTCTCGCTGCCGGAGAACAGAAAAAACTTAACGAGCTTGAATCGGCATACAGGGAACGCCAGGCACAGCATCATGAGACCCTTGGCCAGCTGAGGGATCTTCGCCGGAAACATGATGTAGGCATGCAGCTCCTCTCGGCACTTTTACAGGAGCGCTCACAGCTCGATCAATCACTTGACCACCTCTTCACTGCCGTGCAGCTGAAACATGATTGTGATCTGGCCCTCATGAGTCCACCTGCCGTTGACAACGCTTTTGACCGTAAAAAAGCGGCAGAAAAACTTGAACAGCTGCTGAGACAACGGGAACAGTTCGGAGCCGTCAATGAGCTTGCGCTTGAAGAGTATGAAACAGAGAAAGAGCGGTTTGACTTCCTGACAGAGCAGAAGGAGGATCTGCTCAGCGCTGAAACACAGCTTCGCACAACCATCGATGAGATCAACAAGACCGCCCTTGAGAAATTCGAAGCAACCTGGAGGGAAGTGCGGAAAAACTTTATCACGATTTTTCATGAGCTCTTTGATCCCGAAGATGAAGTGGATCTGATCATTCATGCCGGTGAAGACCCTCTTGAAGCTCATATCGAAATTGTGGCCAAACCGAGAGGCAAAAAACCGCTCTCAATCGAGCAGCTCAGCGGAGGAGAGAAAGCCTTGACCGCCCTTTCGCTCCTTTTTGCCATCTACCTGGTAAAACCGAGTCCGTTCTGCATTCTTGACGAAGTGGATGCTCCGCTGGATGATGCAAATGTCGGAAGGTTCATTAAACTCCTGAAAAAATTTGAGAATAACACCCAATTTATTATTGTTACGCACAACAAAAAAACCATGGCTTCATGCCAGGCTCTTTACGGGGTCACCATGGAAGAGGAAGGGGTATCAAAACTGATTCCCGTCCGGCTGGAAAATATCAGAAACTGAAGAAGCCAAGGGAAAAGGAGATGCTCAAGAAACTGGTGTTATTTGACATTGACGGAACGCTGCTATCGGTAGGCAGGATCAACCGGAGTGTGCTTGGTGATGCGCTTAAAGAGGTATACGGCACTGAAGGAAGTACCGGTACACATAACTTTGCAGGCAAGATGGACAGTGTCATTATGTATGAAGTGCTGCAGAGTGCCGGACTGAGCGAAGATGATATTACAGGGAAGTTTGAGCTGGCAAAGGCAACCTATATCGAGATGTTCAGGGATCTGGCCAAACCTGAAGATGTCACCCTGATGGAGGGTGTCCGGGAACTGCTCGATGAGCTTTCGGTCCGATCAGAACTGATGCTCGGTCTTCTGACAGGAAATTTTGAGGAATCGGGACGCCACAAACTGCGCCTCCCCTATATAGACCACTATTTTCCGTTCGGAGCATTTGCCGATGACGCAAAGAGCCGTAACGCCCTGCCTCCGGTCGCTGTTGAAAAAGCATACCGGATTACAGGACGGAGGTTTTCAGATGATGATGTCATCATTATCGGCGATACGGAACATGACATTGCCTGCGCCAGAGCGCACAATGCGAAGTCAATTGCCGTAGCCACCGGAACCTATTCAGCAGGTGAACTGAAAAAACACAAACCGGATGTGGTACTGGAAAACTTATGCCAGACCGATCTTGTTATCAGTGAGATACTCCGAACAAAAATCAACTAATTGCTCTTTTATGAAGACCTACCGTCGACAAATCCGTGAAAAGATTTTACAGGCACTCTATACCATAGAAATCAGAGAGACCGATATAGACTCTGCTGCCGGATGGCTTTTAACGCAGGAGATCCTTGATGATGCCAACGCCATGAAATTTTTCAATCTGCTCCTGAAAAGCATCAAGGAGAACCGCGAGGAGATTGACCGCTATATCGCCAAGCATACTTTTAACTGGGATATGAGCCGTATTGCTATCATCGACAAGAACATTCTCCGCATGGCTCTTGCTGAAATCCTCTACTGCGAGGATATTCCCCCCAAGGTTTCGATCAATGAAGCGATCGAAATCGCAAAAAAATTCACCAGCACCGACAAGAGCAGCAAGTTTGTCAACGGGATTCTTGACGCAATTTTCAATGAACTGAAAGCTGAAGGAAAAGTCCATAAAAACGGCCGCGGACTTATTGACCACTCAACTGCTAAAGTTCAGAAACCGGAGATTGAGGGGTGACGGGAAAGAAGAAGGGGGACGTTCATGATTTACTGCACTTATGAAAGATTTTGTTTTTGAGAGTTGGCGCGTATGACCCCGAAAGAAAAAATCGTCCTGCTGAAAGAGGTGCTTGGAAGCAGATACCCGAACCCGAAAAGCGAGCTCAACTTTGAGAACCCGTTTCAGTTGCTGATAGCAACCATTCTTGCCGCCCAGTCAACCGACCGGCAGGTCAACGTCATTACCCGTGAACTGTTCAGGGTAGCTCCGGATGCCAAATCGCTGAGCCGCATGGAGCTTGACGGGGTCAAAAACCTCGTACGCTCCATCAACTATTACAACAACAAGGCAAAAAACATCCTTGAAGTCAGCAGGATTCTGGTCAACGAATACGAAGGCAGAGTTCCTGATAGAAGAGCTGCGCTTGAAAGCCTTCCCGGAGTAGGAAGAAAAACAGCCAATGTTGTGCTGAGTAATGCATTTCATCAGGCAGTCATGCCGGTCGATACCCATGTTCACCGCGTTTCAAACAGGATCGGACTGGTAAAGACCGGGAAAGTGGAGGAGACCGAAACTGAACTGATGAAAATCATCCCCGAAGCCTGGGTTATTGACTTTCATCACTATCTGCTGCTGCACGGACGCTACACCTGCAAGGCAAAAAAACCCGAATGCCCAAGCTGCCCGCTCTCCTTTGTTTGCGATTATGCCCGGTTGCAGAGCTAAATGATTTTGAATTGAAAATTCTTGATTCTGAATTGAAAAATCGAGGAAAGGACCAAAACGACTACAGGGACTGCAAGGACGAATAGCAGGGCAAACACACAGGTTTGCCCCTACAGTTCAATCCAAAATCCGGAATTCAAAATCAAGAATCTCTTCAGTGCAGCTCTATCTTCCGGTCAACAGCGTAAACCCACTCGCCTTCCGGGCGCTGCCGATTGCCTGCCCAGAGTTCAAGCGTTACACCTTTTGCCGGAAAGACCGGTGAGGTAAAGATCTCAACCTGATAGAAAAGTTCATCAAGCAGATCATCCCATACCTTGTCAAGATCCACCCCTTTCACCTTATAGTCTCCTCCCGGCTTGAGTGAGGTTGCATCCGGCTGAAAGTAGTCGCTGATATAAATATAACTGTCCGGCATCAGAAAACCACCGCTGAATGTGCCCCGTGGTCGTTTCTGGCCCGGAACTTCCACCCAGAACTCAAGCAGGGTATCGCCGGTCAGCTTGCCGTCACCGGAAAGCTTTTCGAAGAGCTGCTGAACGGTGTTCCGGATGAGCGCCTTGTTTTCACCGGAGAGCTCATGCATGGTAAAGTCAGGAGTGTGGTCACGCATTGTGGGAATCGGTAAAATGTTTCGGGAATAGCGAATTTATGTGTTCTTCCATCGCGGGTGGAGCTCACGAAAACAAAGAGTTCTCCCTTTTTATAGTATTAGCATACAGTAATATACAGCTCTTTAACGGCAGCATCAACCCTTCGTCTGCAAGAGAATTTCATCGCCATTGAAAACCGCAGGTCTCAAACCGCGAACTGAATTTGCGATATAGACCATATCAGCATCCCTCAGATCCTTGAGCGTGAGTACTTTTTCACCGGAACATGGTCGGGTAGTGAGAAAGTAGCTGCGAAAAATACCGTTCAAAATCCCTGATTGAATCGGAGGAGTAAAGAACTGCTTTCCTTTTCGGATAAAAATAGTGCTGATTGCTCCTTCAGTGACCTCTTTTCGCTCATTAAGAAAGAGTACTTCATCAAAGCCCTTTTTCCGGGCAAGAGCAAAATAGCCGTCATAGAGCTCTCTTTCCGTGGTTTTATGGTAGCGCAGAGGCTCTGAGGAGTCTGCGGGGTGTGCGGCAAGAGCGAGACGTACCGGCCCCGCCAGAGTATGCTGTGCAACCGGCTCATGAACGGCGCTGAACACTCCTTCGGCGCATAGATTGAGCCGTACCTTGAAGCGGTTGCCGGATAGGGATAACTCCGCTTCAAGCCTGCCGAGCAATGTACGTGCCGATCTCCGGTCAAAAAGAAACCCGAGCGCACTTGCCGATGCTTCCATTCGATCAAGGTGCTCATCAAGCCAGAGATAGCGTCCGGCCCATAACAGGCTTTCAAACAGCAGCATATCCCTGTTCATGGAGGCCTGAAGAATTTTCGCCTTTAGCCTGCACTCGCGGTACTCCTCTTCCGGATCGGAATCCCAGACAATTCCGCTGCCGGAACCATATACGCCTTCTGTTCCGGAAAGTTCAAGCGTACGGATCGCCACATTAAAAAGCATATCCCGCTCCGGAGTGATATAACCGATCGTTCCGGTGTAGACTCCCCTTGGATCCGGCTCAAGGGATTGGATCACTTTCATCGCCTTGATTTTGGGCGCTCCGGTTATTGATCCTGAAGGGTAGAGTGCCCTGAAAAGCTCATACAACCCGACATCCTCTCGCTCTTCACCACGAATAGTTGAAACCATCTGATGAAGGGTCGGCCATGTTTCGGTCACAAAGAGTCCACCGGTCTCAACCGAACCCGGCCGGCATATCCGTCCGAGATCGTTGCGCAGGAGATCAACAATCATGAGATTCTCCGCCCTGTTTTTCGGACAAAGTGCAAGCCGCTCTCTGAGGGTTTTGTCCTCCTCCCCGGAGCTGCCCCTCGGAGCGGTACCCTTCATCGGCATGGTTTCAATAACCGGGCCGCTCCGCCTGAAAAACAGCTCGGGTGAAAAAGAGAGAGTGATGCGCTCCCGATAATTGAGCCATGCGGTATATGATGAGGGCTGCAAGGATCGCAAACGGGAAAAAAGCAGCGGAACCTCCCCATCGAAAGAGAATCGATAACGTCCGGTAAAGTTCACCTGATAGAGATTTCCTGCGGCTATCTCCTCCCGGATATTGCGGATTGTGGTGGTATACTGCTCCCCTGAAAGATTGAAGGTGAGATCAGAAAGGGCGGCAGCCTCACCCGGCCCGGCAGATTCAGAAAAGAGCTGCGCTACCTGTTCGGCAGATAGACGACAGGGCTCCCGGTAGACACCGAACCAGGCCAATGGGGATGGGGGGAGGTTTGCTTCCCGGTCGGGAAAAATTGCCGGTTCAAACCCGTACCCAGCCTCATAACTCATCAAGCCTGCGACAAAAAAACCTTCATCAAGTTTTTTTTCGAGCCTTCTGAAAAAGGGTTTGATATCCGAAAGTGAGTTGAGTTCTACAATCTCCAGCGGATCGTAAAAAAGCCGCGCCCCGCCCTCATCTCCATTACAGAAAGCGGATTCCAGCCAGATCGAACCATCCCTTGACAACAGAGCGGCAAGTTGCTCGAGAGTGGCAATCCCTTTGCCGTCAGAGCACAGCAATAGTGATTTTTTTTTGTAAAACATTTTCCAGCCATGGTTTGAGCTGGTCGGCGGCCCAGATTTCAATTTCGGGCTCAACACGGGTTTTCAGGTAGAGCGTAATCCCCTTGCCCTTCTCTTCTGCTTCAATCGACTCTACATTCTGGCGATGCCCCCGCTCAAGTCCATTGGCAAGACGGAGAATACCTGAAAGCACATCAACGGCACGCTTGTGTTTCGGCTTGAGCATACTGTAAGCCATGTTCTTTTCGGAAGGAGGGGATTTGCGATGGAAACGGGCAACATGGCCGATAATCTCGATTTCCGAAGGGGAAAACCCGCGCAACTCCCCGTTCATGATGATATACTGGCTGTGCTTGTGATGCGAAGAGATGGAGATAAAGGTCCCGATATTATGAAGCAGCGATGCGTACTCCAGAAGTTCACGGTATGGCGCCTCAAGCTGGTGCTGAGCGGCAAGCGTATCAAACAGTTGCAAAGAGAGTCCTGCCACCTGCTCGGCATGCCCCTGGTTCCAGTCACATCGGAAGCCGAGTTCATAAACGCTCTCCCTTCTGATATCCTGTCCCGGAATCATACCCTCATGAATTTCGCTCTCCAGGCGATGCCTGAGATAGTGCAGAACCATCCCCTCACGAAGAGCATAATCGGATATGACAATCTCTTCAATATTGAACAGTCTGAAAATCATATCAACAAGAATCAGACCCGGCACAATCAGATCAACCCTCTTTTCATCAAGGCCGGTCATTTTTCGCCTTTTGACGGCGTTGAGCGGCAGCACTCTGTGGTAGAGTCCAAGAAACTCCTCCCTGGTAAAGGCGCTGTTGTTCAGTGATACTTCGCTCTCAAGACCGTTCACCGAGCGGATCATGCGGGCAATATTCTGGGCTGTTCCCGAGGATGCAATGGCTCTGGATACATTCAGTTCAGCCGCTCTGTTGACGGCAGAGACCATCTCTGCTGCAAAAAACTGTTCAAGCAGTTTGATATCGCCGGAATCAATCGGGTCTGAGAGAACAAACCGCTCACGCATTCTGGCAACGCCTATTTTACGGCTCTCAAGCAGCCGTACACCCTGCTGATCAGCAATGACAAATTCAACGGAACCGCCACCAATATCAAAGAGAAGATCCGGAGTTTCACCAATCTTCACGGCGTTACGTACCCCGTAATAGATAAATTCAGCCTCTTCCCTGCCGGAGATGACTTTAACCTTTATACCCGTTTCCTCCCTGATACGCCGGAGAAAATCACCCTGATTTTTAGCTTCCCGAATGGCACTGGTAGCAAAGGCAATAACGTTCTCGGATGCAACGCCATGATGAGTGGCCAGTACAAGAAACTTCCTGAGAGTAGCAATACCCGAAAGCATAGCCTCTTCATCGAGCATTTTCGTTGAGATACTGCCTTTTCCAATACAGAGCATATCCTTGACCCGGTCAATCTCAACAATTCCCTTCCCCTTGCTCTCTTCAACAATAATCATGTGGAAAGAGTTGGTGCCGAGATCAATAGCGGCTACCCTGATTTTTTCATTCGTCATACCGTTGGCCTTGTCACGATTTATTGAAGCGCTAACAAAATACAAGAATTAGAGCAATTTCGGAGTTGAAGAGTGGGAAAGTGGACACGGTTGACGAAGAAATGGTGGACAGAAGCGGACAACAGTGTACAACAATAAAAAGATTGCCAATTCAACGCGTATATGTTTATTCGTACTATTTCTCTTTGTCCCTGCTCTCCCTGAACTCCTTTTGGTCCTTCTCTTGTTGTTGAAAAACGGCAAAATAAAACTTCCGCAGGAGGTACTCGCTTTTGCGTTGAAAATGGTTTGAAGATTTCGGTGTATATTCCTGCCTGTGCCGGATAACGTCCAGTGTACCGGTTAATTATTACTATTTCAAGACTTTTACATGGCACCTGTTAACAAGGAAGAAATCGACCGGCTTGAACTTCGTTATGAAGTCGCACGCAAAGCTATTCACCTCTCCTCCCTCTCCATACCGGTGATCTACTATTTTATCACCAGGGAGCTTGCACTTCTTTTGCTTCTGCCGCTTTTTGCCGGCTTCTTTCTGGTCGATCTCCTGAAAAATTTTGTACCACCGGTATCGAAATGGTATCACAAAACGTTTGACTCCATGCTGAGAACGCATGAGATCAAGGGAGAAAAAAACCATCTGAACGGGGCAACCTGCATTACCATGTCGGCACTGCTTCTGGTTCTTTTTTTTCCAAAAATCATAGCCATAGCCGCATTTTCAATGGTTGCCGTCTCCGATACCCTTGCGGCCATTATCGGAAAAGCTTTCGGAAAACACCGGTTCGGCCAGAAAAGCATTGAAGGAAGTATGGCTTTTTTTCTCTCTGCTCTTATGATCATGAAGCTCATTCCCGAGATCAATCCCGGTATCGGATTTGCCATGGCTTTAGTGGCAACGGTAACAGAGTCTTTTGTTCTGCGGATTGGCAGTTTCAGAATTGATGATAACCTTTCCATACCTCTTGTCAGCGCAACATTCGGAACGCTCTGCTATATGCTCTTTCTGCCGGGAACGTTGGCATTTTTTTCCATCGGCCTTTAGCTCTCATTGCAGAATACCATGCAGACCATCCTCACTGACTCAACTGAAGAAGCCGCCCGCATTCTGAATTCGGGATGTGTAGTGGCCTTTCCGACGGAAACCGTTTACGGTCTTGGCGCCTGTATCTGCCATCCGGAAGCGATTGGAAAAATCTTTCAGGCCAAGGGCCGGCCGGGTGACAACCCCCTGATCGTGCATATATACAACCTCAAACAGCTTTATGATGTAGCCTCAGAGATCAATGAAAGCGCCGAAAAACTTATTGAACGTTTTTTTCCCGGTCCACTGACTCTCGTACTTAAAAAAAAGCAATCCGTCCCCGACATCGTCACAGCAGGTCTCGATACCGTAGGGGTGCGCTGCCCGGCTAATCCGGTTGCAAGGGAGTTTCTTCGACTCGCCTGCGGCCCTGTAGCCGCTCCTTCAGCAAACATCTCCGGTCTCCCAAGTTCTACAAGCTGGCAGTCCGTTTTCAATGATCTTGACGGAAGGATTTCATGCATCCTGAAGGGAGAAGAGAGCCCCATCGGACTGGAATCGACCATTGTTGACTGTTCGGGACCCTCCCCTGTCCTGCTACGGGCCGGAGCTATAACGTTTGAAGCGTTGCAGAAGGTTGTTCCAGGCATCACTCTGAATACCGGAACCGGAAAAGAGAGCCGCCCAAAAAGCCCCGGATTGAAATATCTGCACTATGCGCCAAAAGCATCAATAGTACTTTGCACTCCGCTTGACCCGATAACTGCCGCACCGGATTCAGCCTATATAGGCATAGCACCTCCACCCGAAGGAGTAAGGGTTGCCAGGCACTGCATCAGTCCGGAAGAGTATGGCAGGGAACTGTTCCGTTTTTTCCGGTTGTGTGATGCCGAAGGAATCAGGGTGATCTACTGTGAACTCCCTTCGCCGGAAGGCCTGGGCCGGGCAATCAGGGACCGGCTTACCAGAGCTGCCGGCAAGGAATCAGGGTAGGAAAAAGTAAGAGTGCCTCCGCTCAAAATGAGAGCATGCATCCAAGGTGGATTGACCCCGGAGCACTGGTCGCACGAAGGTCGTACCCGCTGCTGTAAACCGTACGGTCTGAATACCAGCTCTTCTCGAATCTTGCCCCCAGCTTCATCTGTTTCATAACCTGCCACAGCGCTACTAAATAGAGGGATTTTCCCCGCCCGTCATAAACCCCGAGGCTGGAGGTCAGCGGAAGATCATCTTCGGCTGCATAGAGTGCCGCATCATAATCTTGAGTATTAAAAAGAGTAAACCGCCCCTTGAAGACCAAACGGCCGGTTTCAACATGCATCTGTTGATAAACCAGCCATCCATAAAATGTTTCATCTCCGGCAAGAAACCTGTTCACTATTTTTTTAACCTCTCCCCGGCTCCTGAACCTGATGCGTCGAGAGGGGCTGATTTCACAATCAAGCCGTGCCCGGCTTGTTTTGACAGGAAGTGCTGTCCAGACACCGGATGATCCTTGCGGACTCTGGAGACGAGCCTCCTCCTTATACTTCTCCTGAAGCTGCAGGTTCAGGGTTACGGGCGAAAAAGCCTTCCATGAAGCAAACCCTCTCAGGTCATGTCCGGTGGAAGAGAAGGGATAATCCGAATCACCACTCAGAGATGGAAAGGTAAAGCGATCATAACAGGCTCCGAGAGTAACCCGCTTGCTGAGCTCGGCACTGATTCCAAAATAGTATCCATCCTCGTTTGAAGCACCGCTGCCCCTTTCAGCGAATGCACCGGCAAAAGGAGAAAAGTAATGCTCACCATAGCGCCGCAACGCTGCCACCGTAGTGACTCCCCGGAGCAACTCATACTCCAGACCCGCCGTCCAGGAGAGATCTGCAGGACGTTCAGAAAAAGCTGTCTCTCCAAAAAGAGATACCTTTCCCAGTGAGCAATCAGTTTCAAGACTGTAGATGCTCGACGAGGAGATCCTTGAGCCCGTTCCATCAGGATCAAGCTGTGCAATCGGTTCGGAGTAGCTGTAGTAGAGCATGCTGCCTCCTATAAGACCACGAAAACTCCCTGTATTAAAGTGATAGCGCAGGTTTGCTCCAACAGCGGTTTCAGTGACATTATCCTTGCGGCTCTCCTCAAGTTCGGTACGATGATAGCCCGCTTCATCAAAACTGGAGATAAGGCCGGAGCTGTTGATACGTGCATCAACCCGGTTTATCGAGTAAAACTGGGTTATCTCCAATGGATCAAGCTTCAGGGTCGCCGCGCCCCCCTGAAAGAAACCGTATTCTGAACTCGAAGCATAGGGCTGCAAAATTTTTGACGACAGCCTGACACTTCCTGCAGGATCGGACCCTTTTGAAAAATACCGCCCCTGGCCGATGAGCAGCCCCTGGCCGACATTGAGTGTATAGTTGCCGAGAACAGCACTCTTAATAATCCCGGCATCGTGCAGATTGATACTTACTGAGGTATAATCAGCAAGGTCCGCTTCTCCTATATCTTTTTCCTGAACGATACTGGCGTTGACACGGGGGACTGAGAGTTGCATCCGGTTGTAGAGTTTGCTGTTCCCTCCACGGTAATTACCGTTACTAACTCCTGCCCTCTCGGTTGTCTCCTGAAAAAAACGACTGTACAGTGTTCCTTTAAATCCCTCTCTCTGTTCGATTTTACGCCTCGAACGTACTGCTTTTACAAAAATATAGGGCGCAATAGCAGCGGTTTTCTCTTGTCCGATAACAGGCTCAAGCTCCTCAGCAAGAAGAAACGCTCCTTTCTGTCGGCGACGGGCAAGAATAGCATTGACGTCGGACGCCGTCAACCATGGCAACTGACGAAGTTCACTCGCGTCGGCATCATTAAGAGAGATTCGGTTTTTTTTCAGCTCTTCAATCACCTCAATCAGGCGCTCGATATTGCCTTCGGATTCGGCCTTGTCGATGAGCTCCTGAAGATCATTGCCGGAACTGAAACCGGGGCGGGAGAAAACAGTGTGAAGAAGAAAAAGGGGAATAAACATCATAACCCTCATGGCATGATGTTTCTGAAGAGGTATCTGAAATTTCATGACCATGAGGTTTTATTCATTGATAAAACCGGCTCAGGGGCTTTCCGCAAGTTTATAGAGCTCCCGTACCTCATTGCGACTCAGATAGCGCCACTCTCCCCTGCGAAGTTCGCCGATAGTCAACCCTGCATAAGCCACCCGTTCAAGCCTTTTAACTTCATAACCGAGGGTCTCGAACATTCTCCTGACCTGATGATTTTTCCCCTCGTGAATACTCAAAAGTACCTGCAGGCCCTCTTCAAGCAGTTTCGCCCTGCACGGGCGGACCTTTTCACCGGTATCCTTCAGGCGCATGCCTCCGGTCAGCTGAGGCAGCATGCTTGCCGGGAATTTCTCTCCCAATACCGCAATATACTCTTTTTTTACGTTTGACGAAGGGTGCATGAGTTTATTGGCCAGCATTCCGTCGTTGGTCAAAAGAATCAGACCGGTAGTCTTTCGGTCAAGACGACCTACCGGAAAAACCCGCTCCTTGACATCAATGTAATCAAGAACCATCTCCCGGCTCTTCTCATCACTGCTTGTGGAGATGACGTTCCGGGGCTTATTGAAAAGGATATAGACCTTTCTGCTCTCGGGCTGTGCATACTTCTGGCCATCCACAATAACCTCATCCTTGTCGGGGTTAACCTTTGTGCCGGGCTGGGTAATCACGGTACCATTTACCATAACGCGCCCCTCCAGAACAAGCTGGTCGGCAGCCCTTCTGGATGCGATTCCGCATAAAGCCAGAAAGCGGTTAATTCTGACCTCTTCACTTTTCGTACTGTTTTTCATATTGGTATAATCGTATCCCCTTTAATCGGATAAAACGTTTTCCTGCCCGTCAGGCCGGGCAAGATACTCCTGCTCCTCGTTCTCCTGAAGAATTTCACGGATCTCGCGCAGCTTCGGCAGATCCTTTAATGATGAGAGGTGAAAGAGATCCAGAAAATCTTTGGTTGTTCCGTATTGCAGCGGTTTGCCCGGAGTGTCCGCCCTGCCGCGAACCTCAATGAATCCCCGATGCAGCAGCCGATCCAGTGCATATTCCGGACTCACCCCTCTGATCTGCTGAATCTCTGCTCGGGTCACCGGCTGATTATAGGCAATAACGGCAAGAACTTCAAGAATTGATCGGGAAAGCCGTCTCTGAATTTTCGGGGCAAGCAGTTTTTTTATCGTATCAGCAAACTCGGGAGTTGAAAGAAATCGATAACCACCGGCAATCCGGTGAATGCGAAATGTCCTTCCTGTAAACTCGTACTCGGAGTTGAGCTGATCAATAATTATCTGCAACCCTGCCGAATCAAACTCCCTGCCGGTAATCTGCCGAATGGTCTGAATGGTAACGGCCTCTTCAGAGGCAAAAATGAGTGCCTCGATCTGCTGCTGAAACTGTTGGTCCGGATTATGCACGTTTTTCTGTTATCCCTGTTGGAAAAGAGGATGGGGAGCTCCTCAAAAAAAACGGAACTATTTTTTCCGGGCTGTCGAAAAATTGTGATCCAGAGTAATGCCCTCTTCAAAGGCATACCACAACTCCTGGCAGGGGAAATTGCATTCGTAGAGCGCCTTGCCGATAATAACCGAATCAACGCCGTATGGCTGCAACTCAATAAGCCGCTTCATATCTTCGGCATTGGTTACACCTCCGGAAGCAGTAATTTTCATTCCTGCCCGCTCGGCAAACCTTTTGGTACTTTCATATCCGAATCCCTGCATCATGCCGTCACGGGAGATGTCGGTATAGATCACCCGCTCAATGCCCATCGACTTCATCCGAAGAGCGAGATCAAAATCTTTAAGGCCGCTGCTCTCCGTCCAGCCCTTGATTTTCGGGATGCCGTTTTCAGCATCAATGCCGACAACTATCTGGGATGGCCGGTATATCTTCATCAGCCTCTCAACCAGTTTAGGGTCGGTAACTGCTGCTGAACCGATAACCACCCGGCTGACGCCGATATCAAGGTAACGCTTTACAGCATCGACAGAACGGATACCTCCGCCAACCTGAACAGGAATGTCAAGATCGGTAACAATTTCGCGGATCTTTTCGAAATTGGTCATCTCACCGGTAAGGGCGGCATCAAGATCGACGATATGGAGCATCTTGGCATTCTGCTTGCGCCAGATAATCGCCATGTCGCGGGGATTGTCGAGATAGATTTTTTTCTGGTTAAAGTCACCTCGGGTAAGCCGGACACACTTGCCCTCTTTGATATCTATGGCTGGAATGATCAACATACATGCACCTCTATTAATTTGTTCCGCGATTTCATCGGAATCGGGGCTCCATCCGCCTCGCATCCCGTCCGGGTCGGGACTCACGACCAGGGATAGATGTGCCCAGGAAAGAATCAAAAAACTGTGTTAGCATTCGGCAAAGTTTTTCAGCACCTGCAAGCCTGCATCGGAACTTTTTTCCGGATGAAACTGAACTGCAAAAATACCATTTTTTTCAATCGCCGAACAAAAATTTTTTCCTGCAAACCAGGTCGTCGCGGCAATTGAATCACCATCTTCCGGCTGGCAGTAGAACGAGTGGACAAAGTAGAAAAAGGTGTGGTCCGCAACTCCCCGGAACAGCACACTCTCCTTCTGCTGATCAACAGAGTTCCATCCAATCTGGGGAATTTTATCGGTTTCGCTCCTGAAATGCAGCACGTTTCCGGGCACAAGGTTCAATCCCCTGTAGGCCCCCATCTCCTCACTGTCTGAAAGAAGAAGCTGCATACCCAGGCAGATGCCGAGAAGCTGACCCCCTTTGTCGACATGCTCCAGAATTGCCTCACTGAAACCGCTCCTGTTGAGCGTCTCTATCGCCTGGCCAAACGCACCGACACCGGGCAGAACAACCTTGCTGCAGCCGGCGAGCTTCCGCGGATCGCTGCTGACCATGGCCCTGACTCCGAGAAAATCAAATGCCTTCTGGACAGAACGAAGGTTACCTGCACCATAATCAGCAATAAAGAGCATGAAAAAAACGTTAAGATTACTCGCAATATGCAGACAAACAGCCGCAACTGCACGGCTTCCCCCTTCTGCATGATTTTTTTATTGTGTATTTAATTCTTATAATAAAAACTTTTGCACCTTACCGAAAAGTCTCCACTATCATACGAAATCGAAGAGCCAATGTATAAAATCATCTCCTCAGTTTTTTTAGCGGAAAATATCAAAAAAATTGAAATTGAGGCCCCTCGGATCGCCAAAAAAAGAAAAGCCGGCCAGTTCGTCATGATCAGGGTCGGCCAGACCGGTGAAAGAGTGCCTCTTACCATTGCGGGATCTGATCCTGAAAAAGGAACCATTACCATCATTGTCCAGGGAATGGGTAAATCCACAAAAGAGCTGAACAGCAAAGAGGCTGGAGATACCATCAGTGATATCGTCGGACCACTCGGCACACCGTCGCATATCGAGAAATTCGGTACTGCCGTCAGCATCGGCGGAGGTGTAGGCACCGCCATTGCCTATCCGACGGCTGTAGCACTCAAGGAGGGCGGCAATTATGTCATCACCATCAACGGTGCACGATCAAAAGATCTGGTTATCCTTGAAGATGAGATGAATGCGGTCAGTGATGAAGCATACATTACAACCGATGACGGCTCATACGGCTTTCACGGCTTTGTCACCCAGAAACTCCAGCAGCTTATTGACTCGGGTAAAAAAATTGATTACGTACTTGCTATAGGCCCGATTCCGATGATGCGGGCGATTGCTGAAGTGACCCGCCCCTACAACATCAAGACCATGGTGAGCCTTAACCCTATTATGGTTGACGGCACCGGCATGTGCGGCGGCTGCAGGGTTACCGTGGGCAACGAGATCAAATTTGCCTGTGTTGACGGCCCCGAATTCGACGCACATCAGGTTGATTTTAAAAATCTTACTGACCGCAACAAACTCTACCTGCCGGAAGAGAAGCAGTCGGCCGAGACCTTTGCCCACCAGTGCAATCTCAACAAGCTGGGCTGACTTCAAACCGTTCATCCCGTTTTATTGGCCTGAAAAGTAACTCCCCTTGTCATGAAGGGAGAGCTATAGCAGTATCAACAAACTCTTTTTTTTTCAAAAGGATTACTATGGACGCACAGCATATCACAAAAAAAGAACGCATGGCAATCCCCCGTCAGGAGATGCCGGCGCAGAATCCTGACGTTCGCAACAAGAACTTCATGGAGGTCAATCTTGGCTATACCGCTGAACTGGCTCAAGAGGAGGCGCTTCGATGTATTCAGTGCAAGGATGCCCCCTGCATCAAGGGGTGCCCCGTCAACATCAAGATTGATCAGTTCATCAAACTGATCGCCGAGGGTGATTTCACCGGCGCAGCCCGAAAGATCAAGGAGGACAATGTCCTGCCGGCTATCTGCGGCAGAGTCTGCCCCCAGGAGGACCAGTGTGAAAAAGAGTGCGTGGTCGGCAGAAAAAACAAACCTGTCGCCATCGGCAACCTTGAACGCTTCGCGGCCGATTACGAGCGTGAGAGCGGAAGTGTGGAGCTGCCGAAAGTACAACCATCAACCGGAAAAAAAGTAGCCGTTATCGGAAGCGGACCTGCCGGCCTGAGCTGTGCCAATGACCTTATACAGCTGGGCCATGCCGTGACGGTTTTTGAAGCGCTGCATGAACTTGGCGGTGTTCTGATGTATGGCATTCCTGAATTCCGCCTTCCCAAAACCATCGTTCAGGGTGAACTTGAAGGGCTGAAAAAACTCGGTGTCAATTTTGTAACCAATACCGTTGCAGGCCGGACCGTTACCATTGACGAGCTCCTCAAAGAGGAGGACTTTGATGCAATATTTATCGGCGTCGGTGCAGGTCTCCCCTGGTTTATGGGTATTCCCGGTGAAAATCTGCTCGGGGTCTATTCCGCCAATGAGTTCCTCACCAGGGTCAACCTGATGAAGTCCTATCAGTTCCCCGACAATGACACCCCGGTATTCAACTGCAAAGGGAAAAATGTTGCCGTGTTCGGAGGCGGAAATACCGCCATGGATGCCGTACGCACAGCCAAACGTCTCGGGGCTGAGCATGCCTATATCGTCTACCGCCGCTCGGAAGCAGAAATGCCCGCCCGAAAGGAGGAGATTCATCATGCACGCGAAGAGGGCATAGAGTTCCTGCTTCTCATGAATCCTCTTGAATTTATCGGCAATGAGGCGCAGTGGCTTACCGGTGCAAAATGCCTGAAAATGGAACTGGGAGAGCCGGACGAATCCGGACGTCGTAAACCGGTGCCGATAAAGGATTCCGAGTTTATTCTCCCGATTGATATGGCAATTATCTCGATCGGCAATGGTTCCAATCCGCTGATCAACCAGACAACACCGGATATAGCGGTCAGCAAGCGCGATACCATTGTGGTCGATATCAACACGATGGCAACCTCCAAGGAGAGTGTCTACGCCGGCGGAGACATTGTAACCGGGGGAGCAACCGTCATCCTTGCCATGGGTGCAGGACGGACTGCCGCCAAAGCAATTCACGAAAAGCTGACCCGATAAACACGCAAAGGGGAGCGGAGAAGCCTCCGCTCCATTTTGTCCACCAACACACCAATCCCCAATGAGCGAACTCTACAGATTCGGTGTCTCCCTTGAAAAAGCACTGATCGACACGTTCGACCGCCATATTGAGGCACAGCACTATAAAAGCCGCTCTGAAGCACTCAGAGATCTTATCCGTGAAGAGCTCATAAGAAAACAGTGGACCGAAGGAGGCACGGTTGCCGGCGCCATTGTCATGACCTATGACCATCACAAACGTGAACTGGTCAATCTTCTGCTTGACATCCAGCATGACTTTCAGGAGACCATCATCTCTACCCAGCACGTTCACCTTGATCATCATCACTGCCTTGAAATTATTGCGGTAAAAGGTAGGGCTGCGGATGTTGAAAAACTTGCCACAACACTCAAGGTACAGGTCGGAGTAAAGCATCTCAGCCTGAGCATCTCTTCATCGACTGACTGACTATACGATAGTGAAGCGTAAAGGTTTTTTTTGGAAAACCGTAACACGATTATTATTTTAGTGCTATGGCCGACGCTGCAATGGAGATCAACATTCCATCCTCCGACAATCATGCTGAAAATAACCGTTTCTTTTTTTCTCCTGCTGCTGCTTTCCGCAAATGCCTACGCCGCGCATCCGCTCATCACCGATGATACCGATACCCAGGGCAGAGGGAAATTCCAGATTGAAATCAACACGGGTTTCGCTGCCGACAACCGGAACGGCGGCACAGAAAAAGAACAGAGCACCGATGCAAATACCGCTCTCTCCTTCGGAGTTGCCGACAATATTGATCTGATCGCAGCTCTGCCCCAAAAGTGGCTTTTGATTAGCGTGAATGGTAGTACAGCACAGGATGAACGCGGCATCGGGGATATGACAATCGAAATGAAATGGCGTTTTCTTGAAGATGAGACAACCGGCTTACGCCTTGCATTGAAACCGGGCTTTTCGCTTCCGACCGGCAATGCAGAGAAAGGGCTTGGAAGCGGAGCGCGCAGTGAGAGCCTGACACTGATGGCAACCCGTGAAGGCCGGCTCGGAGCCCTGCACTGCAATCTTGGCTACAGCCGCAATGAAACCGATGACGACAACACAAGAAACAATATCTGGCATGCATCGGTCGCAACCGAAATCAATGTCATGGGAGATCTTCGGGCCGTTCTGAACACCGGCATTGAAACGAATGAAGAGAAGGGATCAGCAACACATCCGGCATTCCTTCTTGGAGGAGTGATTTACGCTGTTTCAGAAAATCTTGATCTTGACCTTGGCCTGAAATGCGCGCTCAATAAGGCGGAAACCGACAGGACTTTTCTTGTAGGGCTTGCATCCCGGTTTTGACTGACGGAAATCAGAGGGTAAGCAATACCACCGGATTGCATTTTGGTGACACAAGTATTAATTTCATGGCACGAAGCTTAACAAACCAGATGAGATATCTACATGCACATGTCTGACGCACTCCTCTCTCCTGTTGTCGGCGGCACATTCTGGATGGCAAGCGGGGCGCTCATCGGCTATTCGGCAAAAAAAATCAAAGAAGAGAACGACAACGGCAAAACAGCGCTCATGGGAGTACTCGGCGCATTTGTTTTTGCAGCACAGATGATCAACTTCACCATTCCGGGCACTGGTTCCAGCGGACACCTTGGCGGAGGCCTGCTTCTTGCCGTATTGCTCGGTCCATACCGGGCATTTATAACACTTACCTCGGTACTCATCATTCAGTGCCTCTTTTTTGCTGACGGCGGTCTTTTGGCTCTGGGCTCCAATATTTTCAACCTGGCCTTTGTTCCTGCTTTTATTGCCTTTCCTTTTATTTATCGAGTCATAGCAAAAGGCGCTGCATCTCCGGGTAAACTTGCTGCCGCCAGCATGACGGCCGCCACCGCGGCTCTTTTGACGGGAGCACTCTTTGTTGTGCTGCAAACACTCCTTTCAGGCATAACAGAACTGCCGTTCCGCACATTTGCCCTCTTCATGCTGCCGATCCATCTGGCTATCGGTATGGTCGAAGGTCTGGTAACCTGGGGAGTACTCGTTTTCATTGCGCGCACCGAACCGGCACTGCTTATTTCCGCAAAAACAGCCATTCATCCCCGTGCTGCTTTGGCACTCTTTGCCGTTCTTGCGCTCCTCGTCGGAGGGGTACTCTCCTGGTTTGCCTCACCGCAACCCGACGGTCTTGAATGGTCAATAGCGAAAGTATCGGGCTCCAAAGAGCTAAGACCGGAAGGCGAACCTCTGCATCAAGCTCTGGCTGCTTTTCAAGAAAAGATCGCATTTCTGCCTGATTACGACTTCAAATCCGCCCCGGAATCCCTCACGGGCAAAGAATCACCCGTCAATCCAGGCTCCACTCTCTCCGGGATCGTCGGCTCTCTCTCTGCCCTTGCTGCTGCCGGTACCGCTGGTCTTATACTGGGCAGAAAACGAACGGAAGCGGAACACCTGTGATGCACTCCCGGCTCCCTTCCATTGCTCCTGCTGAGCGTAAAACAGCAACTCCGCTCTCTCCATTCCTCGGTAGTGACCGCTCTGCTCTTCTGGTGACCGCTCTCTTTGTTCTCTCTCTGCTTTCGGTTCCAAAATTCAACATCACGGGAGTCATTGCATTCGGGACCTTTCCGCTTTTTCTCATAAGCGCAGCAAAGCTTCAGGCTGGAGCGATAGTGAAACGGCTGCTTTTCATCTCGCCCTTCGTACTTTTTATGGCTGCCGGAAACCTCTTTCTGGACCGAAACCCCGTCATGCTGATCGGGAAAATACCCATCAGCGGAGGGATGATTTCCGGAACAGTGATCGTAGCAAAAACCATTATTTCTGTAGCAGGATTGCTTTCCGTTACCCTCTGCATTCCGTTTTACCGGATCTGCCGCGCCCTTGAAGCGCTTCAAGTTCCCGATGTCCTGATAACACAGCTGATACTGCTCGACCGTTACCGCTCCGTGTTGCATGAAGAGGCTCAGGCTATGCAGAAGGCAAGGGATATCCGCTCGTTCGGCAGGAGAGGAAAAGGACTCTTTCGAACAGCTCCTCTCCTTGGATCATTGCTGTTAAGAACGACAAACCGTGCCGAAAGGCTTTACCGCAGCATGAGTGCAAGGGGTTTCGATGGACGACTGGTAAACCGTTCGGCTGAAAACATGAGCCCTGGAGAGTGGAAAACAGTTGGACTCTGGACGCTCTGCTTCCTTGCGCTGCGCCTGATCTTTTAATTATCAGCAAAATGATCTTCATTGAAAGGCTCTCTTTCTCCTGGCCTGACGGAACAAAAGCAATTGACAACGTCAACCTTGCCATAACCGAAGGGAGCGCTGTCGGTATTGTGGGAGCAAACGGAGCCGGAAAATCGACACTGGTCAATCACCTGAACGGTTACTACATGCCCATGGAGGGTTCCATTTCAATTGGAGGCGTCAGGGTGAGCAGGAAAAATCTTGACCGGATCCATAAAATGGTTGGCCTGCTTTTTCAGAATCCCGATGACCAGCTCTTTACGGCAAGGCTTTACGATGATGTGGCCTTCGGACCGGAGAATCTCGGCATGAATCGCAGGGATATCGCCATCCTGGCTGAAGAGGTGCTCCGGGAACTGAATCTCTGGGAGCTGCGCGATAAACCTCCGGCACACCTCTCGCAGGGTCAAAAGCGCTTTGCCTCCTTTGCCACCGTACTGGTCATGAAGCCGGATGTGATTGTCATGGATGAACCGACGTCGGATCTTGATCCAAAAAACCGGAGAAAACTGATCAACCTGGTAAATTCGCTTGGAATAACAAAAATCACGGTATCACATGACCTCGATTTTATCTGGGACACCTGCGAACGGGTATGCATCATGAACAACGGATGCATTGCTGCCGACGGTCCGACGAGAGAAATTCTCTCCAACAGAACGCTGCTTGAAGCCAACAATCTCGAGCTTCCGCTGCGCTTGCAGGGATTATGAATTTTGAATGTTTGATTTTGGATTGCCAATGCAAAATTCATAATCTAAGATTCAAAATCATCTCTGAAAGGCTTTCCTCAGCTCTTCGACCCTTGCGCGATTTACACCGAGATCGGAAAATCCGAGCCTTGACGAAGAGCGTAGATGAATAACACGCTCTTCCGGGCTCAGCCTGAACTCGACATCATCGATAAAGCCGAACACCGGTACCGTAAATATCGACCAGATATACCAATGCTCTTCGTGCTGCACGGTTCCGCCTTTTTCCTTAACCACTTTTTTCAAGCGCGCCATAGCCTCTTCAGGTGACCCCGAAAATGGCAGCGGGTCGATACGGTGAACCAGGTCGCTGCTCTCACTGCTTACACAGTTTGGTGTCGGGGGGCAAGGCCTGAGCTTTCCATTCACAAGCTGAGGGCTCACCTCGGGCTGCGGCCATAACCCGGAGAGCTGAGCGGTTACCGCCCCGATTGCATCACTGAAAATATCACTCATAGTATGCTCCGTTTTTTTATTAAGAAAAGGATATAAAGGCGATCAGGGAGAGCAACGACGAAGAGCAGGGCAAACACACAGGGTTGCCCCAACAGCTTCAATCCAAAATCTCTTAATCTTGTCCACCGTGTCCACTTCTGTCCACCCTTTTCTTCGTCCACTGATCTCCACTCTCTTCCTCTTCAACCCGCAATGCGCGAAGAGAGTTCTTCAACCATCACGTTATCGATGAGCTTGACGGTGATTTCAGGAATCTCCTTTGCTTTATTCACATGGAAAACCGTCACCTCAAAAACATCACTCATCCGCACAATCGCCGTTAAATCCCTGATATAGTGGCTAACCCCGAGAAAACTCAGCGGGAGAAGACATTTGACATGGTAGGGGTTGCTCAAAAAAACTCCGTAGGGCTTCACCTTCAGGACTGTGCCGGTAAAATGCTCCCCGACATCGGGCAGTCGAGCCGGAAACCCGGCATGAGCAAGGGTTGAAGCGGAATCAGCACGAGGAGTATCTCCGCTGCGCAGGTGCCCGATACGATCTCTGAGCAGTGAAAGGTCAAAATAGGTCACATTTGGTTCTGCAAGCAGCTCCCTTGCACTGAGTCCCTGGGTGGAGTAAACAATAACCTCTTTTCCCTTCTCTTTCAGGGCTCTGAGCAGAGGAAGAAAATCACTGTCGCCACTGAAAAGCATAAAGGTATCATAGCGTTCACTGCCGATTAAAGCATCGACAACAAGCTCGACATCAAGATTGCCCTTCATGATAACCTCTCCGGTCTCCTTGTTGACAATTTTTTTGACCGGTTTGGAGATGATCCGGAAACCATGGGCAGTCAGTACCCTTGTAAATGCCGCATTTTCTTCCGATACCGGCTCGGATGCCGGTACATAGTAATTGGCTTCTACCGAAGCATATCCTGTCATAAAAAAAGCCATCAGCCGGGAAAAATCTATCTGCCAACCGAGATGGCGCTGCGTATAAAACAGATTTGCGCCGTCAATAAAAACAGCTGCTCGACCCATAATGTCAGCTCCTCTTCATTTTTTCAGCATCAATATGCATCCGCTCCAACTATTGAAACAACTGCGGGGTGTTAACCATTCAGTCCGATCTTTGGAAGAAGTGCAAGTAAAGGCACCATTGGTCAAGAGCGCCCGGTGCTGAAAGCCGGAGAGGGTTAGCGTAACCGGGTTATCTGCCTTGCCGCCCGGATCACGCGATCACCAAGATATGCTATAAACTCGGGGGCAGTGTTGAGGCAGGGAATAAGTACAGCATCTTGTACCGACGTTGAGGATCTGAGCTCATCAGCACGGCGAATGGTCTCATTTCCGTCGGAAAAATATCCGCAGGCAAAAAGATCAACACGTAAAGAGCTCTCTTTTTGAAGCTGCGCACAGATTTCAGAAAAAGAGGGGGTGGTCCAGGTTCCGCCAACATCATGATTGAGGTATACCGTCATGATCCTGCCGTATGGATTGCGGCTGTCACCGGGAATCAGATTTCCGAGCCGTTCGGCAAAACCGAGGGTACCTTCAAGGCCGGTCCGAAACGGAGGAACTTCACCGTTTTCGTTACTAACCAGTGTACCGTGAAAAAGAAGCAGCAGAAGCCGCCCTTCATCCCTCAGAACCGGTTGATCTTTCGGCTTGTCACCGCCGGATTGAAACAGGTGATCAAGATAAAGCCTGTGCAGCTGCTCATCCGCCCAGAACCTGCTTAACACTCTGACGTTTCCGAGCTCCCCCGGGCTGCGCGAAGATTTCAACCAGGAACAGAGCAGACCGCAGGAAAGGCTTGAGTCAACAGGTGCCATTGAGATAATTATCTGCCCGGAACAGTCACGTGTCTCTTCAATGACGCTCTCTGCATAGGGCGGTGAGGCTGAAAAAGCAGCATGCACCTCAAAATCCGGAAGATCCTGAAATGCAGATGCATCCAGATAGTGCTGCAGGGCTGCGGCCTGCTCTCGGGTAATCCGGTTTTGGGGAGAAGAGCGGGGATCGGTACGGGCACGAATAATTTTTTTAAGCGAAGAGGATACGGCTATCGTGCGTTGCAAAAGAGCTGGAATCGGCATCACAAGAGATGCGTGAGCAAGTGTTTGACGGGTTACGCGATAGTTTTCCTTGAAAAGGTTGGTCTCTGCCTCACCATGAGCGGCAAGAATAACGGCTATTTTCTCTTTTGACGGCATTCGGTGACAATCAGTATCTCAGGATTTCCCGGCTCGAACAATTCTGACATCCATCCCTTCATGAAGTCCCTTGTCGGGAACAAGAACCACTTTATCCCCTTTTTTAAGCCCCAGCAGAACTTCAACAAAGGTCAGGTCACTGGCTCCCTGGCGAATCGGCTGCTTTTTCAGGCGTCCCTTTTCGATTTTCCAGACGTAGTTCTGATGGTTTTCTTCAAAAACCGAACTTTTTCTGACCAGCAGGGCATTTTGCTTTACGTTGTAGATGATGTTTGCTGTCGCAGTCATACCGGACTGAATAGTACCCGCCGGCTTGTCAATGGTCAGATAGATCTTTGAGGTTTTCGTAATTTTGTCCGTCTGCGGCACAATGCGCGAAACAACTGCTGAAAGCCGCTGATCAGGGTAGGCATCAAAGACAACCGTGGCCTTCTGACCATTGCGGATACGGGGGATATCAAGTTCATCGACCTCCACATTGATCAGATAGCCCGCAGGATCAACCACCCTGGCCACAAGCGTACCAACGGGGATGTAATCACCCTCTTTGACGTTCTGCAAGGTCAGTACCCCGTCGAAAGGAGCCTTCACTGAGAGCTTGTTGAGATCATCCTGGCGCATCTTCAACTGTAATGCCTTCTGCTGAAGCAGCTCATCAGCCTGAACGCTCTTCTTTTCGGCTTCATCAAGATCCTGGCGGGAGATCGCCCCTTCATGGTAGAGATTTTTCTTTCTCTTCAGTTGCGCTCTGCTCTCCCGTGCCTGGGCATCCTGCTCGGCAACTGATGAACGCGCTTCACTGACGGCAAACTGGGGCTGTGGACTGCTGAAGGAGATGATGTTCTGGCCTCTTTTGACCGGCTCGCCCTCCTTTGCGCCAATATAACTGACGGTTCCGGAAAACTCTGTATTGAGGTTGGCTATCGACTCCGCCTCCACAAACCCTGTAGCATAGATCGCCTGGACAAGTTCAGCATTGGTCACCTCTCCGGCCTCAATATCAACGGTATTTCCCCTTGTAATCAAAAAAAACACCGTAATAACAAACAGAACACCAAGGGCTATGGAATATTTCGGAAAAACTTTCTGTAAGGTCTTCATGGATACATATCTGGATAATTCAGCTTTGGGAAGTTACATGTTTTGCACTATTTCTCCATTCCGACCTTGGTTTTTCCATAATTTTATCAATCTTTAAAAACATTTTCGATTCCTGCCGCCAAAAAAGGGGCCGGGGTATAAAAAACACTTAATCTACAGTATCAATGGGCGATAATCAAGATAACAGGAAAAGCTTTCTTGACACCGTAAAGTTCGATGAAAAAGGACTGGTACCGGCAATTGTCCAGGATCATGAAACCGGCAAGGTTCTCATGATGGCATGGATGAACCGCGAAAGCCTTCAAATGACCTTCGACAGAAAGAAAGCCTGCTACTGGAGCCGAAGCCGCAAGGAGCTCTGGCTGAAAGGGGAATCATCCGGCAACATGCAGGATGTTCATGATATTCTTATCGACTGCGATGGCGATACCCTGCTCCTGAAAGTATCCCAGACAGGTGGTGCCTGCCACGTTGGCTACCACTCATGCTTTTATCGCAAGGCAAACCGTGATATGACCATGGATATCTGCGATACGCTGATGTTCAATCCGGAAGAGGTTTATGGTAAAAAAAGCTGAACCAATGGCAAATCAATCCAAAGAGAACGCCAAATCCCTGAACCGGACCAAATCGAGAGCCTCGATTCAGCAGATGTTTGATGAGGTTGCTCCGACCTATGATTTTTTAAATCACCTCTTGAGCCTCGGAATAGACAATTACTGGAGGGCAAACGCCACCGGCAGGGCAAAAAAACTGTTGCAGAACACTCCTCTGCCTCGAATTCTTGATGTTGCCACCGGAACCGGTGACCTGGCTGCCTCCATGGCAAAAATAGCGGGGGCAAAAGTTACGGCACTTGATCTTTCACCTGAAATGCTGGTGCTCGCAAGAAAAAAATACCCGGAGATAACGTTTCTTGAGGGGTATGCAGAAAAACTGCCCTTCAATGATGCAAGTTTCGATATAGTCAGCGCAGGGTTCGGCGTAAGAAACTTTGAAGACCTTGAAAAGGGAATGCAGGAGTTCCACCGGGTGCTCAAACCGGGGGGCCACACCCTCATTATTGAGCCGATGATACCGAGAAACGACGTGATGAAAAAGCTTTATCTCATCTACTTCAAGAAGGTACTGCCGAAAATCGCGGGTCTGTTCAGCAAATCCACCTTTGCCTATGACTACCTGCCCCACTCGGTTGAAAAGTTTCCACAGGCTGAAGCATTCACTGCAATCCTGTGCAAAGCAGGATTCAGCAAGGCGGACTATTTCCCCATGACCTTTGAAACCTCGATTCTCTACGTTGCGCGGAAATAAGAGATTTTAAATCACACCGCCCATCGAGCCTGAAGCAGAGGGAGACGCTGAAGCATCGGAATGGAAACAAGGTAACTGCCTATACCGACAATATCGACAAGCAGATCGGCCAGAGAGGCCGATCGGTAGGGCAGAAATGACTGCACATACTCAATGGCAAGGCCATAAAGAATGAGCGGTATGATCTTGAACACCCCGAAGCGGCTCTTCGGAAAAGCAAAATCCACAAGCACGGCAAGCACAGCAAAGGCCAGAAAATGAAGCAGCTTGTCACCGTTTTCGACATGCAGGTTCACTCCGCTCCGAACCGTTGCCTGCAAGCTTATAAGTGCCACCGCAGCGGTCAGCATCAGCCGGGAGAGGAGCATCATATACCGTTTTTTCTCTTTCATATCAGGGCACTTCCAAATAATTTATTCCGCGCTTAGATTGCATCACGGAACGGCATGGTTACTGATTTTCTGCCTTAAGCTCATTGCGATATTTCGAGAAGTTCCTGCATGCATGCTCCTGCTTGAAGCGATCTCTATGGATTTTTTTAATCAGCTCTACCACCTGCTCCGGCTCCATCACATGAAAAATCATGTGCATATCGCCCTTGCTGAAAAGCCCGCGCTCCATCACCTCAAGCTTCAGCCAGCTCAGAAGGTTAGTCCAGATCGCACCATAAAGAATGATAGGCGTTTCGCAGATTCGTTCCACCTGGACAAGCTGCCATGCGTAAAAGAGCTCAAGCAGTGTACCGATTCCACCGGGGGCAACCACTACAGCATCTGAGAGCGCCATAAAGTTGTCAAGCCGGCTGCTGAAAAGGGGAAACTCCTGCTTGATGTCGAGAAACGGATTCGGCTCCTGCTCACGCGGAAGCCGGATGTTCAGCCCTATTGAGCGGCTCTCTGACCGGGCGCTTCGGGAACCTGCATTTGCCGCCTGCATCAGCCCGGGTCCACCCCCGGTAACAATATCAAACCCCTCTTCAGCCAGCCCTCTGGCTATCGAAAAAACATCCTGATAATCCCGCTCTCCCTCATGAAGTCTTGCAGACCCGAAGATCGCCACCCGGTAATGTGGTGTCATTGCCATACTGGATCAGATTTATAACATCGCATCAAATTCATCCTCTGTAACCACCCTCACCCCGAGCTTCAAAGCCTTTTCAAGCTTGCTGCCGGGATCATGGCCCGCAACAACAAGGCCGGTTTTTTTACTGACCGAACCGACCACCCGGCCACCCCGCTCAATCACCAGTTCGGAGGCTTTCTGACGGTCATAACGCTCAAGCCCGCCGGTAAAAATAACGCTGATGCCCTCAAAATTCCGGTTGACCTGCTCGTGCTTTCCTGCCGCACTTACCTGAACTCCCGCATCACGCAGCGTTTCAAAGAGGGCAGCCGATGAAGGCTTTGCAAAAAAGTCAACGATGCTGCGTGCCACAATCGGACCGACATCGGGCACCGTTGCAAGCTCCTCCTCACCGGCCTGCCGAAGGAGATCAAGCGAAGGGTATGCACCCGATAGCTCACGGGCGGTTGCACGACCGACATGACGGATACCGAGTGCGTAGAGCAGCCTCTCATAGCTTTTTTCACGGCTCTCTGCAAGAGCCCGAACCAGATTCTGCGCGGACTTGCGGCCCATGCGCTCCAGATTTTCAAGTTGCGGCTCCTGGAGCAGATAGAGATCACCCACATCGCGGACAAGCTTCATACCGACCAGCTGATCGACCAGCGCCTTGCCGAGTGTCTTGATATCCATGGCGTTGCGCGAAGCAAAGTGAAGCAGCCTTCCCCTGATTTGAGCCGGACACTCCGCTTCATTGGGGCAGTACCAGCTCACCTCGTTCTCAGGCTTTTCAAGAGGGGTATTGCACTCCGGACAGACAACAGGAACGGCAATCGGCTCCGCCTCTACCGGGCGCTCCGCAAGAACGACACTGATCACCTTTGGTATCACCTCTCCGGCTTTCTCGATAACCACACGGTCATGCACCATAAGACCGAGCCGTTCAATCTCATCGAAGTTATGCAGGGTGGAGCGGGATACGGTTGAACCGGCAAGCAAAACCGGCTTGAGTTCTGCTACCGGAGTGATGGTTCCCAGCCGGCCCACCTGGAAGAGCACATCAAGCAGTTCCGTTACCGCCTGCTGAGCAGGATACTTGAAGGCAATTGCCCAGCGGGGGCTTTTGGCTGTCGCCCCTATCCTATCCCAGAGCCGGACATCATTGAGCTTCAGCACCACACCATCAGTCTCGTATGGCAGTTTCCAGCGCCTCTCGGTCCACTCTTCAATAAAGCGGTTGATGTCGCTCTGATCCCTGCAAAGCAGGTAGTGACCGCCGGTATGAAATCCCAGACGTTCGAGCATCTTCAGTCTTGAGAAATGCGAAGCGGTTTCATCACCGAGACCTTTGAGATAGTATGCAACAAAAGAGAGCCTGCGTCGGGCTACTTCAGCAGAGTCCTGAAGCTTGAGAGTCCCGGCGGTGGCGTTGCGGGGGTTGGCAAAGCGGTCCTCTTCGGGGCGGGTTTCGTTGAGGCGTTCAAAATCCTCCTTCGGCATATAGACCTCTCCCCGCACCTCAATCTCCCTCTCCTCCCCCTGAAGATCACCGGCAAGGGAACCCTCAAGCCGCAGGGGGATTGTGGCGATAGTTTTGAGATTGACCGTAATATTGTCACCCTGAACTCCGTCACCGCGTGTCGCCCCCTGAACAAGAAGAGCGTCCCGATAGAGAAGCGTGACGGCAACACCGTCAAACTTCAACTCGGCTACCATCTCCTGCTCCTGCACCCCTTCAAGCAGAAGAAGCTTTCTCAGCCGGTTGCAGAACTCCTCAACCTCCTCAAGCGAGTAGGTGTTGGAGAGGCTCAGCATCGGCTCCCGGTGCCGGACAGCCGTGAACTCCTTCGTAATGGTACCGCCAACCCGCTGCGAGGGGCTGTCGGGAGTTACAAGATCGGGGTACTGCTGCTCAAACGCAACCAGCTGCTCAAGAAGCAGGTCAAAATCGTAATCGGAGATTTCGGGTTTTGCCTCCTGGTAATAGAGTCGGTTGTGGCGTTCAATCTCTCTGCGAAGCCGCAGAATCTCCTCACTGGCACTGATGATATCGGTCATTGATGACAAGTGGTTATCGGACTGGAGACCAGGCCCATCCGGCCAGATTTTTCAGAAAACCAAGCGAGCCCTGAATACCGAGTTTCTCCCAGGTTGCCGTCAGTACCCTGGGGTATCGCCAGGCCACACGAAGCATGACATGAATGAGCTCCTCGATCTTCATTTCATCACGAAACATCGCCTGACGATAGTGCTGGGGCAGTTCATCAAGCACAATCATAACCTCGTTCATCATATCATTGACAAAGTTCGGCTCATCGGTGGCGGAGTTAAAACACATATATTTCATAAGATTGGCCATCGAAGCAACATTCGGCTCATAGGCGCTGATCTTTTCGAGATGCCTTTTTGAGAGATTGTTGTCACTGAGAGCCCGGTCAAGGTCGGCGGTCAGATGCGAAAGGTTGCGCACCATGGATCCAAAGCCGCAGAAGGTGAGCGGTGAGCCGAGTGAAGCGGCATCCCCGAAGAGAATAATCCGGTCATCGGCAATCTCTCTGGTCCGGTTGAAGCCATCATGATAGTAGGCGGGAATGATACCGTAAACCGGGCGGTGAACCGCAAAATCCTTTCCGGGCTTTTTATACTCCGGCAGTGTACGGAAGTAGGTTTCAAAGAGCCCGAGAAGTGATTTATCATTCGGGGAGTCAACCTCATCATAGAAAAAAAGATAGGTGATATACTGCCTTGCTTCGGCAGGGAACCCTTCCCAGATAAGCTGCCGTCCGGTTCCCGAAGTGGTATCGGCCGGCGCGGTACTGACAAGAATTTCACCGGTATCGAAATCCGCATTTTCAAAACCGCTTGCAATGGTGCCGACTGTCGGGCATACATGGGTCTGGGGCATCCCCTCGTTCAACTGCATGGCAACGGGAGAGAGAATGCCCATCACATCAACCAGCACCTTCGCCTTGTAGAAAAGGCTCTTTCCCTGGTTATCCTGAACCTCGACAACAATATGATCATCAAACCGGTAGCAACCGGTAAACATTCGCTCCGCAACCACCCTGCATCCCGGAAAAGCCTGAACTTTGGCCTCAGCCATGCCGAGCAGCCGGTCGGCATCAACCGCACAATCAAGCACATTTTCCATATAGAGCCGCTTCTGACTGCCGTCGGGCTTGTAAAACCCTACCCAACCGGTTTTGTAGCTCCGGACAATGACGGAATCAACCTCCTGTTCGGTAAAAAGGCCAATTGCGGAGAGATTAAGCAACTCCTGGCGTGAAATATTCCAGTCCCGTGTCGATTTTGCCGGCAGACGGCGATCAAAAACCATAACCTTCCGGCCATAGGTTCCTGCCATCACGGCAGCATGCAGGAGACCAAGTGTCCCGCCTGCGTAGATCAGATCATATTCACCGCTTATACGGGCATCGGCGGGAAGTCGCTCTGCAGGCAAAATCACCTCTCTGACAGGATGCTTCACAAGCGACCAGTACCGGTCGAGTTCACTGATCCGCTGAAGATGCTGCTCACCATCCTCAAGCAATGAAAATGCCCTGTGGAGATGGGGATGGGTAAGCTTTATTTGATCGAGTGACAACGGCATAGCATACGTTTGTAAAAGGGTCTGATTGATCACACCTGAATCGGCTTCCCGGCTGACGCTCTGAGCAGACGGTCACTTTCGATGTTTCCGTCAACAAGATGGATGCGCCGCCCTGCACGGTTGGCAAACTCCTCATCGTGGGTCACAACAATAATGGTCTGACTTAACTCCCGGTTCAACCGGTCAAAAAGCTGGTAGACATTGTCTGCTGATCGGGAATCAAGGTTACCGGTCGGTTCATCACCAAGAAGCACTTTTGGTTCGTTGGCCAGAGCCCTTGCAATGGCAACACGCTGCTGCTGACCGCCGGATAGCTGGCTTGGCTTGTTGGTATATTTGTTCTGGAGCTCCACCATATCAAGAAGCTGCATTGCCCGCTCCCTGATCTCCTTTCGGCTGCGACGGCCATTGATCATCATCGGAAGACTCACATTTTCAACGGCATTGAACTCGGGCAACAGAAAATGAAACTGGTAGATAAACCCTATTTTTTCATTCCGGATCCGGGTCATCTCCGATTCACTCTTTTGGGTAATCTCCTCTCCGTCAAGCCAGACTGTACCGAATGTCGGTTTGTCAAGCCCGCCCATCATGTAGAGCAGTGTCGATTTGCCGGAACCCGATGGACCGGTGATAGCGATAAACTCTCCCTTCAGAATCTCAAGCGAAAGGTTTGGAATGATGGTCTGGCGAATATCTTTGGAGAGTTCGAGTTCCCGGCGGATGTTTTCAAGCCGGAGTATGGTTTCAGCCATCAGATGCCACCTTCATTGTTCTGGATTACCGGTCGAGCTGTTGCAACCATGCAACTCAGCAGATATACAAAGAATAATATAATAACAAAAAAGCCTCCGAAACAGGCTGCACTATTAAAGAAAAGGAGCAATGGGAGTTGAGGAAGTGCAACGACGAAGTTGCAGGCACCCTTTCCACCCCTGGATTCAAAATTCATAATCTCCTCATCTTGTCCACCAGTATCCACTCCTGTCCACCATTTTTCCGTCCACTCAAGTCCACTTGCTCTCCCATGCAGAATCATGTAAAAAACCTGAAAAAAATGGCCGCTATTTTTGCGACATTTATAGTATGGTAAACAAAAATCGGAGAAAGCCTGTCCACACTTCTCTCTGAAAGAGCGTGTTACGGAAATAGCGATTAAACAGAATAAAAATGGCAACCTCAGGCAGAAAAGTATGCTTTATGACCGGAGCATCCGGACGACTCGGCAGTGAAATTGCGCTCTCGGTCGCCGGACAGGGTTACACTGTTTTCTTTACCTGGCACTCCTCTGAAGCGGCCGCTGCCGCGCTGCTTGAAAAGATCCGCTGGATAAGTCCGGAATCGGCTATGGTGCAGTGTGATATGGCAAAAACCGGAGAGATCACCCGTGCTTTTAAAATGTTCCGAGAGCAGTTCGACCGGCTTGATCTGCTCATTACCAGTGCTTCAAATTTTTTCAGTACCCCGCTGCCTGAAGTGACCGAAGCAGAGTGGGACAGTCTGGTCGATACCAATCTGAAGGGGACGTTCTTTACCATGCAGGAGGCTGTAAGGATTATGCAGAAACAGCCTTTTGTTTCGCGCATCATAGCCATGACCGATATCTCGGCCGAACTGGTCTGGAAAAATTTCGCCCCCTATACGGTATCAAAAGCCGGAATCCGCCATCTGACGAGAATCTTTGCAAAAACATTTGCTCCCGGTATTCTGGTCAACGCTATAGCACCAGGGACGGTAACCATAAACCCCGACAGGGATATGGACTCCCCTGAGGAGATGATCAGAAAAATACCGCTCAAGCGGCTCGGTGATCCGCTTGAGATTGTCAAAACCATCATCTTTCTTTTGGAAAACGACTATATCACCGGCCAGACCATCACGGTTGACGGGGGGCGCCTTTTGCAGTAGCCTGCAGAGCCCGCTCCTCCTGAACGATAGAGTGCCGTGCAAAGACTGCAGAGTTTTTATATATTGCTTTAGAATCGTTGTAATGGAATTCATCAACTGATTGTACACAATTATGGAACAGGAAGTCCCGGTGACTATACACAGCGGTGAACCGAAAGAACCGGTAAAAACATCGCAGCAGGAGACAAGTATTCCGGATCAGGTAAAAGAGATCGGTGAAACCCTGTCTGAAATATTTGCCCGACTCAGGGAGAGTGAATCCTACGACAAACTTCTTGAGGGTGTTGAGACAGCAAAGGAGTATGTCAGAAAATATCCGGCAAAAGCGATGCTCTATACATTGGGAGCCGGTGCCTTTTTCGGGCTCCTCATCAGAAAAAAGCGCTAACAGGACATTGAACTGAAGGGATATGATGAACCATGAGGGAGGAAAGCATAAAGAGAGCACGCAGGTGACGCGCAAAAACACCGGAATACATAAGCTCCTGAATGAGACGGCAGTGTCGACGTATGAAGATGTCATTGATATTGTCGAGGCAAAAATTGAACTGGTCAAGATTGAACTGACCGATAAAATTTCGCTGCTCTCCGCTGTTGTCATTCTCAGCGTCGTGCTGCTGATCGGCCTTGCCTATCTGATCACAACCCTGGCTCTCCTGGCAGGCGAACTACTCGGGCATACCTGGCTGGGCTATCTGCTGGTAAGCCTTATTTTCCTTTCATGCTTTCTGTTTTTTGCAAAAATCAAGCCTCTGCTTTTAAGAAACATGATCCAGAATATTCTCCTATCGGTCCATGACTACAAAAAATGAACATCTCTCCGGCATTCAGGCACGCATAGAGGAGCTGCAGAACACGATTACTGAAAAGGAAGCAAAGATAAAAGAGAGAGGCCGTCAGTTCAAGGATGATCTGGAAGCCGAGCTTTCACCAGTTGAGCTGGTCCGACGCTATCCCTTCAAGGCTGCCGCTACCACCTTTGTTGCAGGTTTTCTGGTTACAAGAGCTCTAAAGGGCCCGAGAAACTCCCGGAAAACGCTGCCGGCCGACTCCTGTATTGCACAGGAGTCATCTTCATCGCAAAATAGCAGCGCTCTGGCCGCCATAGGGCTGGACATTCTTCGCTCCGCGAAGGATCTTGGATTTACCTACCTGCAGCGATACATCGACAAAAAAATCAGATAGCCTCATCAGCAATGGCTTTTCTCTCCAGGCTCACCTCTCCGGCGAGATCTCTTCTCATGCTGAAGCTCTGCCTTGCAGAGCTTCAGCATGAGAACATGACTTTTATTTCAGAAATTCCGTACCTTCTGTATTGCCGTACCGGCTTTTCAAAACCACAAAGCTGCGCTATCTCTTAACCAGGCTTAATGCTTTGGCATTGCGTTCCAACTATGACAATCAAGCAGAATCCTCCCTTGTTTCAGAATAAAGAGCACTTTTATGTCAACCGGAATGCCAGAGAACTTTTTCATCTGATCGATCCCGAGTTTCTCTCGCTGCCTGCAGGCGGCAGGGAGAGTTTTATCAAAGCCGAGAAACAGGCGGCAATCATCAATGATTTCCTAAAAAAAAAGAGTGGTGATGGTCTAAAACCTGTTCTGCCCGCCCAGCTTCATGGCATGAAACTGCTGCACGAGCTGTTTCACTATGTTATGACAAGAGCAATGGCTGCCCGACAGCCGGACCTTCTGGAAAAGGTCTACAACAACCTTGAGGCGGAACTCTCCAAAACACAATCGGAAGAGTACCTGACCCGCTTTGTCAGCGCGTTTCCTACCCGGGAGATATACAGTGCATTCGAAACACCCTCGGAGTGGCTGAACCGCCCCGGAAACAAGGCCGGGGTGCTTGAAGAGTCCTTCCTTGTCTGGCTCAATAACCAGAATCCTGCCCTTGACCAGTTTTCCGAGCTGTTGACCGACCGTGCGCTGATGAGCGAACAGGCCTACCGGAGGTTGATCGTGACCATGCAGAGTTCAATGAAAGCCATGGGGCCGGTAGGCACTGGCAATATGGACCTTGCTGAACTGCTCACCCAGCCGATACGGCATTCTCCGGCCTCTATCCTTGAACAGCTCCGCTATATAAGGCTCAACTGGAGCGAGCTTCTTGGAGACTCCCCCTTCTGGGAGTTGCTTGACGGTGCCATAGATTTTATCGAGGATGAGGACAAGTACCTCTTTTTTGAACAGATAGCCAAAGAGCGTGAAGCAGGAAGAGAGGAGTACTCGTTTGAAAAAGAGGCACACATTCCAAGCTACAGCTCTCTTGATGATGCACCGGCAAATTATTCCGCTGACTCATCCTGGATGCCGGAGGTGGTGATGCTTGCAAAAAGCACCTATGTCTGGCTCGACCAGCTCAGCAAAATCTACCGCCAGCCGATCTCGCGCCTTCAGGATATTCCGGATGCCGAACTTGATGCGATGGCTGACAGAGGATTTACCGCACTCTGGCTTATCGGCCTCTGGCAGCGAAGCCATGCTTCACAGAAAATCAAGCAGCTGCATGGCAACCCGGAAGCGAAAGCATCAGCCTATGCTCTTGAAAAATATGATATTTCCGACGATATCGGTGGCTATGAAGGGTATCTGAATCTCCGGAACAGAGCCCGCAGCCGCGGCATTCGTCTGGCCAGCGACATGGTTCCCAATCATACGGGAATGGATTCCGAACTGGTGCGCAACTCGCCGGACTGGTTTCTTTCGGCCGATACACCTCCCTACTACAACTACTCCTACAACGGGCCTAACCTGAGCAGCGACTCCCGTTACGGCATCTACCTTGAAGATGGCTACTGGAACCGAACCGATGCAGCTGTAACCTTCAAGCGTGTTGATTATCTGAGCGGCGATACCCGATATATTTACCACGGCAATGACGGTACCAATATGCCATGGAATGATACTGCCCAGCTTAACTTTCTCAGCCCGGAGGTTCGTGAAGGTGTCATTCAGCAGATCCTCCACGTGGCAAGGATGTTTCCCATCATCCGTTTTGATGCAGCCATGGTGCTGGCAAAACGGCACATCCAGCGTCTCTGGTTTCCCCTTCACGGTCACAGTGCCGGTGTTCCATCGCGCTCCTCCAACTCCATGAGCATGGCTGAGTTTGATGCCGCCATACCCGAAGAGTTCTGGCGCGAAGTAGTTGACCGCATCCAGCGTGAAGTACCCGACACCCTTCTGCTTGCAGAGGCGTTCTGGATGCTTGAAGGCTATTTTGTCCGTACGCTCGGCATGCACCGGGTCTATAACAGCGCCTTCATGCACATGCTGAAAAAGGAGGATAATGCCAGTTACCGTTATCTGATCAAGAATACGCTCGAGTTTGACGCAGAGATCCTCAAGCGGTATGTCAACTTCATGAATAATCCTGACGAAGATACCGCAATTGCGCAGTTCGGCCGGGGTGATAAATATTTCGGAGTATGCGTCATGATGCTGACCATGCCCGGTCTGCCCATGTTCGGTCACGGTCAGGTAGAGGGTTTTACCGAAAAATACGGGATGGAGTACGCCAGGGCCTATTATGATGAACAGCCGGATGAAAACCTTGTCAGCCGTCACTACAGGGAGATATTTCCCATCATGAAAAAGCGTCCGCTTTTTGCCGAGGTGCGAAACTTTTTCCTTTATGATGTCTACTCGCCTGAAGGAGCGGTCAATGAAAATATTTTTGCCTATTCCAATCGCCTTGGCAGTGAAAAAGCGCTGGTGATATTCAACAACTGCTTTGAACAGGCTACAGGGTGGGTCAACAGATCGGTCGGCTACCGCCAGCATGATGAGATCCGCCAAAGCTCACTTGCAGAAGGGCTTGCCCTCAGTTTGGAGGATGGCACCTTTGTGATTTTCAGGGATCATGCCAGTAGCATGGAGTTCATCCGTTCAAACAGGGAGATTGCCGAGCAGGGCCTTCTGGTTGCACTGAGCGGATACAAATACAATGTATTCGTCGACTTCAGGGAGGTCCGTTCGTCAAAACTGATGCCCTACGACAGAGTGGCGCTTGAACTGAACGGAGCGGGAGTGGAATCAATTGATCGTGCGGCACTCACCATGAGCCTCACTCCTCTGCACAGGATCATAACAGCAGATCTTGCCGATGAACAGTTTATCCCCCGGAACGAAGCACAACTCTCTGAGGAGACGATTGCGGTGTTTGAAAAAAACCTCACAGCACTGCTTACAACCGTTTCGGTACAGTTCAGCGAGCTGATGGAAATACCCGTCATCGCCGATCCCGGAGTGCTTGCTGCAAAAGCAACCGCTCTCTACCGCAAAGCACTGGACCTTGCAACCCGGTTACCGCAGCAGGCAGAGTCGAGGAAAATCCGGACAGCACTTGCCCTGATTGAAGAGCATGCATCAGGATACTACACGGTAATCCGTCACTGGATTCTGCTCAATGCTCTGCAGGAGATGCTGCAATCGGCCGGAGTATTGCGGGCGAACATTATCGACGACCTCCTGATAAGCGATGCCCTTGCTGCACTCTATCCTGAAAAAGGAGTTATCGGGATTCCCGGTAATAACCTGCCCGACCTGCTCTGCTGCCTGCTCACACCGCTGCCCGAGCTTGACCTGCAAGATCCTGAGGCATGCTTCTTTATCATGCTGAAAAAACTTGCCTCAACTGACAACAGCCATTTTGGCCGGATGCTCCAGTTTGACGAGCGGCATGGAAAGCAGTGGTTCCGTGAACACCGCTTCAGTGTGCTCACCGCATGGTTCGCTCTGCTGACACTGCTGCAGGAACCGGATCTCCCGGCTGAAGCAGCACGGGAAGAGCTTGTCGCCGGTTCGATTACCGTGTGGGTAGAAGCAGAAGAGCGTCTTGAGATGCAGGCCTTCCTTGCAGGATATGAGATGGGGGAACTGCTGCGGGAGAACCCCTGAGCATTGAGCCTCTCTCCCTCACACGCTTCTCGATAGATAGTTGGCAAAAAGCGAAAAGCCCGGATGGACCGGGCTTTTCGCTTTTGTAATAGAGGATTGTGTCACTTACAGGTTATACTCGGCAAACACACGATAGGTGTTGATAAGCAGAGCTGCAAGGTAGAGAATACCGATAATGGTAAAGACCGGGCTTTTCTCTTCGCGTGATGCGCGCTTGTCCATAAAGGGAACAAGTGCCCAGAAAATAGCTCCTACCGTGAAGAAGATAATGGCATAGAACTCTCCGTTCTCAAAGCTGAAATCTTTCAGGAGCAGGAACTGAGCCCAGAAATACCACTCAGGCTTGATACCAAGAGGTGCCGGTGAAAGCGGATCGGCTTTCAGGCCAACCTCTCCCGGGAAAACCACGGCAAGATAGATAATCAGAACAAAACCGAGAATCCAGCCGATTGCATCCTTGGCAAGAAAGGTCGGGAAAAACTTCTCATAGCCTTTAATACGTCCGGACTCCTTGTAACCGATCGGAGCTGAGGTACCAAGCACCTGAACAAGAAGCAGATGGGCTGAAAGCAGAAGCAGTAAAAGACCCGGAAGCAGCACAACGTGCAGCGAGAACATACGGGTAAGGGTTTCACCGGTAACCTGCTCGCCGCCACGAAGAATGTCGACAAAAAACGCACCGCCGGGAACCACTTTGGGTACTTCCGTACCAACCTGTGTGGCAAAATAGGCGATCTCATTCCATGGAAGCAGATACCCGGTAAATCCGAAACCGAGGCAGAGTACAAAGAGAACAGAACCGCTCAGCCACATCAGCTCACGGGGTTTACGATAGGACTTGAGGAAGAAGGTACTGAACATGTGTATAAATACCGACAGAATCATAAGATTGGCCGACCAGGCATGAATCTGGCGGATGAGCCAGCCATAGGAGACCTCTTTCTGGATAAAGACAAATGAAGCATAGGCTTCCGCTTCAGTCGGCTTGTAGTACTGCAAGAGCAGCAGACCGGTAATGATCTGGATAAGGAAGAAGAAAAGAGTAAGGCCGCCGAAATAGTACCAGAACGAGTGACGGTGCTTGGGAACCTCTTTTTTCTTCAGGTAATCAATAACCGGTACAAGAACCTGGAATCGCTCGGCAAACCATGCATTGAAAGAGCAGCAGCGTGAATCCTTGTATGGGTTTGGGTCCGGACGTTCTACCGGTGGTTTGTAGACTCCGCCTTTCGGGGCTTCCGGCTTTGCGGCGACCGGAGCAGCGGGTTTGGCTGCGCCTGGAACTGCCGGCTTTGCGGCACCCGGAGCAGCGGGTTTCGGTTTGGCCGGAGCATTTCCTGCCAAAGCGTTCTCATTGTTTTCAGCCATATTTCCTGACTCCGTTGGTTTTCAATAATTAAAAAGTTACGCTTTCGTGACAATCAGATCTTCACCCTCAACCCTGACCTTGAACCGTGGCAGTGGCAGAGGCTGCGGGCCGGAAATGATTTCACCGGACTCTTTGTATTTTGCTCCATGACAGGGGCAGGCAATAATATTGGCAGCAGTGTCCCAATGCACAAGACAGCCGAGATGTGTGCACACCGCACTGGTTGCCGTCAGGTTTCCGTTATTGTTGACAACAAGAACCTTGTCCTTGTTGAACTGATAGATTTTACCGCTGTTTACCGGCACATCGGATGCTTTTCCAACAACAATTTCATTCTTGCTTGTAGCAGTAGATACGGGAGGAATGAGGAACTTTACCACAGGGTAGAGTGTCGAAACCGCTACGGCGGCACCAATACCCCCGACCACTTTTCCGAGAAAACTGCGTCGTTCGAAGTCAACCCCTTTCAATCCCTCTTCCCGCGGTTTGCCGGCGGAAATCAACCCGGATGAAGAGGCTGGAGCACCATCTCCAAGTGTGCCCATTCTTGACGGACTCTTGAAATTACCTTGTTGTGCCATTACGATCTATCTCCTTATTAAGAGTATTGTTATAAAATCAAAAAGGTAAAAACCGCCCGGCGGTTTCATTAATATCCGGCTCTCTCTCTGCCTGCCAGTATGACGCTATACAACAAAAAAGCAGAGTTCAGACCTGACTCTGCGGGCCTGAATGAAGTGTGAATTTATAATTTTTTCACTTATTATTCCAATCAATAAACCGTTTAAAACCATTATAGGTCTTGTACATCACCGAATGCTCCCCATCCCTCCATATCCGGCTTCTGGTGAAAAAACGCATAAATTTAGACTGAAGACGAACCGGGTCAAGAAACTCCGATATTCCGCTTATTCCATCAATTATCCGTCCGTCAATCTGCAGCGATAGCTTCGAAGAGAACCTCAGGTAAAACGGTCCGGCGTCCAGAACCCTGTCGTTATGGATGTTCAGAAAAACCTGCTCATCCTTCAGCGCAAGATTCATACTGTGACGCGGTGAAAAAAAGCCTTTTCTGAAATTGCTTTCACAGATTTTAACTGTGTCATAAATAGTTGCCGTTTCACGTTCGTTATCATGCAGAAGCAGCAGGGTAAGAGGCTGATACTCATTGTTCCTGAAATAGATAGCATAATAGATGAGGTCAAAGGCATCGGAAAAGGCCCGGCCCCAGTACCATCGGGAAATATACTCTTGCATCGGAACGGCACCGAAGTTATGATCATGATATCCGGTTGCTCTGACCGGGATCGTGCGAAGCTTTCCGCTTTGCTGTTCCGTCATGGCGATTGAACCCTGAACGTCAGCCTTCGGCACACTTAAAAGCCATTGGTGGAGCGGTACTTTTCCGTGATTGTTGCTGTCTTTTTTTTCATAGACAACTCTTCGGCATGCTTTGAAGAGCAGTGAGGCTTTCACTGCTTTTCTGCGGGCGGGAAAGACGAAATCGATATCAAGCAGGTACTCATCAGTCAGGGGATTAAAGGAAAACCGGTTCTTTTCGAACCGGACACCGATATCCGACCGGCTGCTCTCAAACAGACCGGCACGCCCTTCCCTGATAAAATTCAGGGTCTCCACGCCATGTTCATATAACTGGAAACTGAAACCGGCATAGTCGGACGCCAGGGGAAGTTCGGTGGTTAAACGATTTTTCCAGTTTTCGTAATGAGTGGTATAGTAAGGGGAAAAGGGGAAACCGGAAAACCAGATAAGCACAAAGGAGAGGCCGCTCTCTCTGTCTTCAGCATCAAAATACCACCACTCATAAGCCCCCGGCTCCTGCATGTCATGCCAGAGTTCCTGACTTGATTCAGTGGTAATGTTCATACTGCATGCTGATAGTGTTCAGACCATGATACATTGCAGAATGCCTTGCGTGACACGGCACGACATGGTATTGGACAAAGCAGGGAGAAAGAAGAGGACATTGAATAGTCGCAGCGGAGCAGTATCAGTGAAACAACGGTTAACCGATGTGGACAGAGAGGGAATCGAACCCCCGACACAAGGATTTTCAGTCCTTTGCTCTACCAACTGAGCTACCTGTCCATCCAACAAGAGGCAAAATATAGAAATAATTTTTTTTTCACCAAAAGAAAAAACAAAAACCCGGAAGCCGCCTCAGCCAGCACGGTTACTCCAGGGGCAATTCTGAAAACGTAATCAGTTCAATCCCTTTCAGAATACGGCGAAGTACCGTCTCCTTGCCAAGCACTTCAAGCATATGATAGAGGCTCGGACCGAAACTGACTCCGGAGGCAAGAATTCTCAACGGATGGATCAGTGCCGCAGCTTTCAGCCCTTTCGGAGCAACGAACTCCTTGAGCTTTACCTCGATATTCTCTGCACTGAACGATTCAAGAGCATAGAGCATATCGGTAAATTCCCGCAACAGCTCATTGGTATCCGCCGTCCACCTTTTTTTGACCGCCTCTTCATCATAGGAGTCCGGTTCAAAAAAGAAGTAGGGAGAGAAGGTCACGAATTCATGCTCAAATCCAACCCGCTCACGCATCAGCTCGATTACTTTATTCAGATACTCATCACCGGTGATGACCTCCAGCGGCATCAGCGAAACTTTCTGTTCAAGTTCCGCCTCCAGAATAGGCTTGATAACTCCGAGAATCTTCTCTGCAGGACGCTGCTTGATATACTGCTTTTCAAGCCAGTTGAGCTTGTCAACATTAAATACGGCACCGGCTTTGCCGACCCGCTCAAGTGAAAACTTCTCAATAAGATCCTGCATACTGTATACTTCCTGCTCACTTCCCTCTCCCTCGTTCCATCCGAGCATGGCCACAAAATTGATAATCGCATCACTGCTGTAACCCTTGCGGACATAGTCCTCTACAGCAACATCACCCTGTCGCTTGCTGAGCTTGGATCGGTCGGGGTTGAGCAGGAGGGGCAGATGGGCAACCTTCGGAGGCTCCCAACCGAAAAACTCATAGAGAAGAAGATGCTTCGGCATGGAAGGAAGCCACTCCTCTCCCCTGATGATGTGGGTAAACTCCATCAGATGATCATCAATGACACTGGCAAAGTGATAGGTCGGAAATCCGTCCGACTTCATCAGTACCTGGTCATCAATCGTAGCTGAATCGAATTCTATCGGACCGCGGATAATATCTTCAAACCATACAGAGACATAATCAGGCACTTTCATCCTGATGACATAGGGATCACCTGCGTCCAGTTTCTTCCGGATTTCACTTGCCGGTACTGAACCTCCAAGCTCTTCAGGAAGCCATTTCCTGTTGTATTTAGGCTGAAGACCCTGCTTCAGTTGGAGCTGCCGGTTCTCTTCAAGCTCTTCAGACGTTGCAAAACAGTAGTAGGCATGGTTGTCTTCAAGTAACTGGTCGCAATAACGCTTATAGATGTCAAGCCGCTCGGACTGGACGTAGGGGCCATAATTTCCGCCGCGTTCAGGGCTTTCATCAGCAATAATACCTGCCCATTCAAGCATCCTGATAAGATTCTTCTCTGCTCCCTCCACCTTTCTGGTTTGATCGGTATCTTCAATTCTGATAATGAAGTCCCCATCCATTTTTTTTGCAAACAGGTAGTTGTAGAGTGCGGTTCTGAGTCCGCCTACATGTAGATATCCTGTGGGAGAAGGTGCAAACCTGGTCCTGACCCTTTTTCCAACCATAATGAGCGTCGTACTGTTATTGTTGAATTGACAGTGAACTATCGCAAGAGCAATGAATTTAAGAAAAAGTAGCTGCTTTTTTCAGACTGAATGATAAAAGATTAACCCGAAACTCCTGAATCAGAGTGATGAGCGGCAAATCGATCACCGGAATGGGTGTTTAAATAAACTTTTTGTTTTCCATTGCAGTTCTACTTTTAATTACTTTAACTGTAGTAAGTTAGATTTTATATCATAACTCCACCACTTTATGGCTGAAAATCCTGTGAAGAAGTCAGGAAAAGATGATTCCCGAAACAGATTCAAGCCGGTGAACGATGAAGATCGCAATCCCGGATGGTTTCAGGGAAAAGGCGAAAGCCCGCAGGGGAAGTTTCCCCGTTTTCTCCTCTTTATGATGGTTGCGCTGATTATGCTCTTTGTGTTCCAGCGATTTTTCTCAGGCAGCGAAGGCCCGGAAATCACCTATAACGAATACCGTTCGGTTCTGTCAAGAACCCTGGTAAGCGAGGTGACCGTCAAGACCATGGAGGATAAATCGGCACTGCTGAATGTAAAGCTGAAAAACTCAATCCAACTGACGCTGGCCAACAGAACAGTACTGCAAAGTGACCGTTTTTCCGTAAGGGTTCCCTCTTTCACTACCGAACAGGCTGACCTCCTCACGGACCAGGGCATCAGACTCAATGTAGAGAACGGTTCCGGCAGCCTGAATACCTTTCTTGTCCTCTTTGCCCCCTGGATCATCTTTGGTGTGATCTATTTTCTCCTCATGAGGCGCATGAACAGTCAGAACGGCGCCCAGGCCAAAAACATTTTCAGCTTCAGCAAGAGCCGGGCAAAACTTGTAAGCGAATTTGATGTAAAAACCACCTTCAAGGATGTTGCCGGGGTTGACGAAGCGGTTGAAGAGCTGCAGGAGACGGTTGAGTTTCTGACAAATCCTGAAAAATTTCAGAAAATCGGCGGGAAAATACCAAAAGGTGTACTCCTGCTCGGTCCTCCCGGCACAGGAAAAACGCTTCTGGCCAAAGCCATTGCCGGAGAGGCAAAGGTTCCGTTTTTCTCGATCTCCGGAGCTGATTTTGTGGAAATGTTTGTTGGCGTTGGCGCAGCAAGAGTCCGTGACCTGTTTGAACAGGCAAAGAAAAATTCGCCCTGCATTATTTTTATTGATGAAATTGATGCTGTTGGCAGAAGCCGTGGCGCGGGTCTCGGAGGAGGTCATGATGAGCGGGAGCAGACTCTGAACCAGCTCCTTGTTGAGATGGACGGATTTACCACAAGCGAGAATGTGATCCTCATTGCCGCAACAAACCGCCCTGATGTGCTCGACACTGCCCTGCTTCGACCGGGACGCTTTGACCGCCAGATCACCATAGACAAACCCGATATACGGGGGCGTGAAGCCATCCTGAAAATCCATACCCGAAATACACCTCTTGGTGACACTGTAGATATCAGCGTCCAGGCTAAAAGCACTCCGGGATTTTCAGGAGCCGACCTGGCAAATCTTGTTAATGAAGCTGCACTGCTGGCCGCACGCAACGGACAGGATCTTATTTCCGCTGATAATTTCGAGCAGGCACGCGACAAGATTCTTATGGGACCGGAAAGAAAAAGCATGATTATTTCTGACGAGCAGAAAAAACTTACCGCATATCATGAAGCCGGTCATGTTCTGGTTGCAAGCTATACCAGGGGATCAGATCCCATTCACAAAGTAACGATCATTCCAAGAGGCCGCAGTCTCGGTCTGACGGCTTATCTGCCTCTTGAAGACCGCTACACCCATAACCGTGAGTACCTGCAAGCCATGATCACCTATGCCCTTGGAGGAAGAGTGGCGGAGGAGCTTGTGTTTCAGGAGAGTAGCACCGGTGCGGCAAACGATATTGAGAAAGCTACCGATATCGCCCGCAGAATGGTGCGCCAGTGGGGAATGAGCGACAAGCTCGGTCCGATTAACTATGGCGACAGTCACAAGGAGGTTTTTCTGGGTAAGGATTACTCCCACATACGCGAATACAGTGAAGAGACCGCACTCCAGATTGATGTGGAAGTCCGTAACATCATTATGTCGTGCATGGAAAATGCCAAAAAGATTCTCAGTGAAAACCGGGATATTCTCCATCGGCTTGCCGGTCTCCTCATTGAAAAGGAGTCGCTCAATGCGAAAGAGATCGCGGAAATTATAGGCCATACAGAGCGTGCTGTGGGCCTGGCAACATCATAAGCCACCAAAAGGAAAACCGGGAGAAGAGAAACGTATGCAGCTTGTTGCTCTGCTTGCTATCGGAACTTTTGCAGGACTGCTCTCCGGAATGTTCGGAGTAGGCGGTGGCGTGATCATAGTACCGGCAATGGTGCTGCTCTTCGGTATGACGCAGCAGAGTGCTGTCGGAACTTCACTGATTGCACTGCTGCTCCCGGTCGGAGTGCTCGGCGTCATAGAGTATTATCGTGCCGGGAAAATTTCAGCGGAGAACATCTGGATAGGGCTGATTGTTGCTGCCGGTCTTTTTGCGGGCGCTTTTTTCGGTGCAAAAATAGCCGCACAGATGCCCGGTGATATACTCCGGAAAGCCTTTGCAATTTTTATGGGAATTGTTGCTCTTCAAATGTGGTTTAAATAAGCTGATACATAACAATAACCTAAGCCAACTATCACTATGGGAAACACAACCACAAAAGCTGATCTGGTCAATGTTATTGCCCACAGAACAGGTCTGACGAAAAACGAAACAGAATCTGTCGTTGACTGCCTGTTTGAAAGCATCATTGACTCACTGAAATCCGGAAAACGGATTGAAATCAGGGGATTCGGCTCTTTCAACATCAGGTACAAGAATTTGCGTCAGGCACGCAATCCGAGAACGGGTGAAAAAGTGACGGTTGATCCCAAAAACGTACCGACGTTCAAAATTTCAAAAGAGTTCAAGCATGCTGTAAGCGAGAGTCTGAAATCCGGTGGCGAATAGCTTCAAGGGAGAAACTGCTCCGTATTAACCATACAGCACTTCGGGCTCAAAACAGGGCTTAGGGTTTTTTATTTCTGATCAGCACTCTTCTTGACCAAAACAAGACGATAAGCTGCCAGGTAATCCGGCAAACAACACAGGCAGCCGTTTACCCGACAGGTATAAAAAATGAACGGCAGCCGTAACTGCCGTTTCATGATGTTCAGATTCAAAAAAGTGCTCTGCCCGGTTCCCGTGATCAATGAGGCGAAAATAACCCATTATTGACCGGAAAGCAGGAGTAGTTGCACTCGCCTTACTACTCACCGCAATCGTTACTCTCCCTCAAAATCGGTAAGCGAGTATACGCTGTATCCTTTTTCAAGAATTTTCCTCTCCCCTCCGATATCGGGAAGGTTAACGATAAAAGCCATTTCAGCAACAACACCTCCGACCTTTTCAACCAGAGCTGCCGCAGCAAGAGCTGTTCCACCGGTAGCAAGCAGATCATCTACGAGCAGAACCTTCTGGCCTGGCTTGAGAGCGTCCACATGAATTTCAATCTTGTCGGTACCATATTCAAGTTCATACTCCTGGGAGACAACATCTGCAGGAAGCTTACCCGGCTTTCTGACCGGAACAAACCCCTTGCCGAGCGTATAGGAGAGTGCTCCGCCGATAATAAAACCCCGTGCCTCAATGCCAACAATCACATCAAAATCAACACCGTTCAGAAGATAGTGCTGTGTCAGATTATCGATAACCAGCCTGAAACCCACCGGGTCCTTGATGAGGGTGGTAATATCACGAAAGAGAATCCCTTTTTTCGGATAATCGGGAATCGAACGGATACGGGATTTAATAGGCATGGATTGCAGGATTTAATTGTTGATGACAGCTTGTTGAAACCAGTAAAAAAAATTAAAAATCAAGATAACAGTCTCCCCTGTAAATTCAAATCCTCATCCAGCCGCTCAATCAGCACCGGCAGCTCTCTTCCGCACAGCGAGTACTCCTCTCCTCTGCCGGCTCTGTCGACCAGCACCCGAAGATAGTTACGACTGTATCCGCAGGATTGCGGGATGCCATTGATCTCCTGCCGGCACGCTTCAAAAAGCACCATACACGTCGCACCGATATAGCGCTCCTTGAAAGCCGCCTCCTTGCGGCGTCCAAGATCATTCAGCACCCTGCTGCGACGGGCAATTTCTGCCGGAGCAACCGCAATAAGCTCACGGCTCGCTGTCTGGCGGGCAAGAGCGGTTCCGGGTCGTATGGAACAACTGAAAACGTGCAGATAGGCAAGTGGAAGTTCTTCAATAAACCGGCAGATCTGAAGAAAATCCTCCTTGCTCTCACCGGGAAAGCCAACCATCACATCCGCTCCGATCGAACAATCGGAGATATGCGATGCGACCTCTCTTATTCTCTCCCGGTACAGCGCTGTATCATAGCGGCGACGCATAGCTTTGAGAATGCGATCAGAACCGCTCTGAAGAGGAATATGCAGATGCGGAACAATGGTTTTCGAATTCGCAACCAGTTCTATGAACTCGCTGTCCACAACATCAGGCTCTATGGAACTGATGCGAATACGGCTGACAGGAACCTTTTCAAGGTTGCGTAACAGCTCCGGGAGCCCGATTCCGTTCTCCAGGTAATCACCGATATTAACACCGGTCAGCACAATCTCACGGTATCCGGACGAAGCAAGTATCATGGCCCGGGCAACGATCTCTTCCGGCGGAAGCGATCTTGATCGCCCCCTGATCAGTGGAATGGTACAGTAGGAACAACCATAATCACATCCATCCTGTATTTTCAGAAATGCTCTTGTTCTGTCATGCCCCTCTACAGAGGTTGAAGAGTAACCGGGATAGACAGCGTCTTTCAACCCATGTTGTGACACCTTTACCAATGGAAGCGATAGGGCACCGGCTATAATATCGTCATACCATTTTATAGCAAACTTCTCTTTGCTTCCAAGAATTGCATCAATCCCTTTTATTGCTGAAAGCGCATCCGGATTCAACTGGGAATAACATCCTATAACGGCTATTCTGCTGTCAGGATTATTCCGTATGATCCCTCTGATTTTCTGACGGCATTTCTTTTCAGCCTGTGCCGTGACTGCACAAGTGTGAATAATAATAAGTTCAGCACCCTCTTCGATTGATGATTGCGTCCAACCCTGACTGCATAAGCTCTCAAGTATGGATGATGTTTCAGCATAGTTCAGCTTGCATCCAAGGGTAACAGCGGCAACTCTTTTCATAGGATAATCACTCATATAACTCATGCATCAATATGAGGTCAAAAAACGCATATTGGCCGAAAAAATATAACAGGCATAAAAATACAAATCACAATGAGCACATCTTGCAGGCAAAAATATATTATTCTATATTTTTATGAATTGATAAAACCGATCTCTAATACTACTCTTTCAAACATAACTATATAGTACGATGAGCACCCTCAAAAAGGATTCAGGGTCACCTGATAAATATGATATTTTCATTCGAAGAATAGACCACTTCCAGTCACTCGTTGAAGAAAAAAAGAATCTTCAGGCTAAAATCACCTTTATTCAACAGGAATATCAGGAAAAAATAAGGCCACTGGAAGAGGAACTTGCCGGTATTATAAAGAAGCTTGAGGCAAATCTGTCAAAACTTGAAGGGGGGGTACCGCAACCGGCGGGCACGGCAAAATTCAGCCGGGGTCAGCTGGGCACGTCAATCAAGGATCTGCTCCGCGCCAATCCTCAAAAAACCTTTAAACCTCGAGAGATAGCCGAAGGCCTTAATACCAAAGGCACAACGGTCAGTCTCTGGTTCAACAAATATGGAGTAAACGACCCTGAAATCGACCGGGTACCTGCCGGAAAGGATGGGAAACGATTTGTTTACAAGATAAAGTAACACACACCACCACCCGCAGAAGCCAGAAACAGAAAACGCACCCCGGTGCGTTTTCTGTTATAATCTCTTCGTTTAATACCCCAGATTTCTTTTGTTCCTGAAAAAATTCAGGGCAAGTCCTACCATAATCATATTGCCCACAAGCGAAGAACCTCCGTAGGAGACAAAAGGCAGAGGAACGCCGATGACCGGTATAAGACCGATGGTCATGCCGATATTGATGACAACATGGATAAACAACAATGAAACAAAACCGGCAAGAGTCAGTTCGACAAACCTGTTTTTAATTGAGAAGATTGCCCAGATCAATCTGAGAATCAATACAAGATAACAGGCAATCAAAATCGCTGCGCCAAGAAATCCCAGCTCTTCAGCAATAACACAAAAAATAAAATCTGTCCATTGGGCCGGAATAAAACGGAGCTGTGTCTGTGTTCCATGCAGAAAGCCTTTACCTAAAAGCCCGCCTGAACTTATTGCTATTTTTGCCTGAAGAACATTGTATCCGGCTCCCTGGGGATCAGACATGGGATCAAGAAAAGTCTGAATCCTTTTCATCTGATGCGGCTTCAGTATTTCGGCTGCAAACCGGTTGGTAAATATTCCGGCAACAAGACCTGACAGAAGAACAAACAACTGATGCATCTGATATTTCTTCCTGACATAAACCAGCAGAGCAAAGAGCAAAAGAAAAAGAACAATAACGGCATAGATATTGATAAAACCGGTCAGCATGAGTATAACAGGAAAAACAAGCAGCATAAGAATATAGATATCAAAGCCGGCCATAATAATCATCGGTGCAATAAAAGAGAGGCAGGTAAGCGTAGTCCCCATATCGGGCTGCATCATGATAAGCAGGGCAGGAAGGAGCGGAATGCCGAGTGCAATCATGAGATGGGGTATGGAGAGAATATCGGTATCATCATCGGAAAGAAATCGTGACAAGGCAAGAATAGTGGCCATTTTTGCTATTTCAGAGGGCTGAAAGCTGAAAAATCCGATTCTCACCCAACTGGTCTGACCGGCAATTTTTTTTCCGAAAATCAGCACCACCACCAGAAGGAGAATGCCGATCATGTAAAAAAGATAGGCGTTATCCCTTATAACACGCACATCATTATAGTAGACAAACGCCAACGCAGCAACACCGATAATGCCCCATACAAACTGCCGGTAAAAGAGTGTCGGATCACCGCTTCCATGTGTTGCACTGAAAACCGCCATCAAGCCGAGAACAATCAGTCCGGCCATGGGAAGCAAAAGCCATTTATCAAGCTCGCTTTGTTTTTGCATTGATCAGTTGTATTGCCCTGTTTGCATTATCTTCAGAGACTATAATTTAGTATAGTATTGTGTAAAGCGATTGAACACTTCATAAAAAAAACATGACTGCCACAAAGTTTTCCTGCGGTTTCGCCATTATCATCGGTCCGCCCAATGCCGGCAAATCAACCCTGCTCAACGAATTGCTCGACTATAAACTCTCTATTGTAACACCCAAGCCGCAAACAACAAGAAAAAAAATCACCGGTATCTATCACAACGACAAGTGCCAGATTATCTTTCTTGATACACCGGGAATCATGAAGCCGCAGCAGAAACTGCACGAGTCCATGCTCGGCATCATCCGCGAAACCCTCAAAGATGCCGACATCGTGATCGCCCTTCTTCCCTACTCCGGCAAAAAGGAGTTTTTTGACCGGGAGTTCGCTGAAGAGCTCTTCAGCAGCTGGCTGAAGCCTGCAGGAAAAAAGATTATTGCTGTACTCAATAAAAGTGACCTGGTGACCGAGGAGCGTCAGCGTGAAGCTGAAGAGTTTGTCCGGAAAACCTGGAACCCTGCTGCCGTCCTCTCGGTTTCAGCCCTGAAAGGGAGTAACCTCCCCATCCTGATTGAGACTATTCAGCCATATCTCCCGCTCAACTACCCGCTCTATCCGGAAGATACACTCAGTACTGCTCCGGAACGGTTTTTTGTAAGCGAAATCATCCGTGAAAAGATATTTCTGCTCTATGGCCGTGAGGTTCCCTACTCCACCGAGGTGGTTATTGATGAGTTCCGCGAGCAGCATGAAGATGATCCGAAAAGAAAGGATCTGATCCGCTGTTCGGTGATTGTTGAGCGTGAGACCCAGAAACAGATCCTGATCGGCAGCAAGGGGGCTGCCCTGAAAAAACTCGGTCAGACCGCGAGAAAGGATATCGAGGAGCTGCTCGGAAGACCGGTCTTCCTTGAACTCTTCATCAAGGTCCGCCCGGACTGGAGAAAGAATCAGAACTACCTGAAAAGCTACGGATACTAAAAAAATAAAAAGGCACCACTATTAATTGTCATGAGCGGTTTGAGTGCAAGGCGGACGGAGCGCAGAAACCGGAGTGTACACGAAAGTACATGAGGATTTCGAGCACCGCCCAACGAAGCAATCCAATCGCGGAATAAATTAATAGTGGTGCCTGAATGAGAAAAGCCCCGACTTGCGGGGCTTTTCTCATTGTACGGTGTAATCAGCAGTGAAGCTTAGTTCTCTGCCGGTTTTGGTTCTGAGGCTTTTTTGTCAGCCGATTTTACCGGAGGCTCAAGTTCGGCAGTTGCCGCCTCAATCTCCTTTTTCTCATTCGGATGAGCCAGCAGGTAGGCCTCGATCTCTTCCTTGCTCTTGTCCTTGAAATACTCAAGAGCTGAAAGAATGATGCGCTTGTTCTCCTTGTCAAATTCAATGACACGAAGCGGCAGCCCGTCTCCGATCTTGAAGGAAGAGTGAATATCCTTCACGCCGCCCTGAAGAAGGTGTGACACCGGAACAAATCCGTCCACATCACCAGGGAGAATGACGATAACGCCCTTCTCAATGATCTGTGAAATCTCACCGGGGGTTTCGGCTCCGACAGCATACTTCTGTTCGAATTCGTCCCACGGATCCTGATTGATCTGCTTGTGACCAAGAGCAATACGGCGTGCATGCACGTCAAACTTGAGCACCTTGACCTCAAGCTCCTGGTTCTTCTTGACCAGCTCGCTTGGATGGCGGATTTTCTTTGTCCAGGAGAGGTCGGAAATGTGAACCAGACCGTCAACTCCGGGCTCAAGCTCAACAAAGACACCGAAATCGGTGATATTGCTTACGGTTCCCTTATGCAGGGAGTTCTCGATATACTTCTCTGAAAGCGCTATCCATGGATCCTCGTTTACACGCTTCATGGAGAGCGAAAGCTTGGTATGATCCTTGTCGATATTGAGGATCACACACTCCACTTCCTGACCGAGGGTTACGAACTGACCTGGATGCTTGATGTGCTGTGTCCAGCTCATCTCGGAGATGTGAACAAGACCTTCAATACCCTTCTCGATTTCGACAAAAGCGCCGTAATCGGTAATGGAGACAACACGACCCTGTGCTTTGGAGCCGACAGGATACTTGAGCTCGATATTTTCCCACGGATGTGACTCAAGCTGCTTCATACCGAGAGAGACTCTCTTGGTGTTCTCGTCAAAGCCGACAACAACAACCTTGATCGGCTGATCAAGATCAACAACCTCTGAAGGATGATTGATTCTGCCCCAGGTGATATCGGTGATGTGCACCAGACCGTCAAGACCGCCGAGATCGACGAAGATACCGAAATCGGTAATGTTCTTGACCGTACCCTCAAGCACCATACCCACCTTGATATTGGCAAGCATCTCTTCACGACGTGCAGCGTACTCCTCTTCGAGGATAACTTTATGACTGACAACAATATTCTGTGTAACCGGATTGATCTTGACAACCCTGAAGTCCATGGTCTGACCGACAAGCGCATCAAAGTCACGAACCGGCTTGACATCGATCTGCGAACCGGGAAGGAAGGCTTCAACACCGGAGAGAGAGACGGTCATACCGCCCTTGACGCGGTTGATGATCTTTCCGTTGATGATGGTATCATTTTCAATTGAATCATAGATCTTGTCCCAGATTCTCAGGACGTCAGCTTTCTTCTTTGAGAGAATGAGCTGTCCCATCTTGTCTTCGATGTTCTCAAGGTACACTTCGACATCATCGCCTACCTTTACCTCATCGTCATCGCGGAACTCAAGCAGGGAGACGATGCCTTCCGACTTGAAGCCGACATCAATCGTGACATCCTTGTTGGATATCGAAACGATTCTTCCCTTTACAATCTCGTCTTCGGTGATTTCATTCAGCGTGCTCGAATAGAGCTGCTCCATCTGTGCAAGTTCAGCGGCTTCGTAGTTTGCAAAAACCTTGATCTTTTTCCTTGCGGGTCTTTCCTTGACCTTTTTGTCCTGTGATGTAAATGCTTCTGCCATTAATTTTTTCCTTCCTCTCTTTGAATTAGCCAGCTTGCCGCGAGAGATTACAGCATGTGGTTTTATGGTTGATGAAAAATAACGTCACTTCGTCCCGGCAGCGAGAGCAAGCGTGTATACTCTCTCTACCTGACTCTCAATAGTTAAATCCGATGTATCAATTTCAACAGCATCAGGATGTTTTTTCAGCGGAGCGTGCTCCCGAAGGGTATCTTCCTCATCACGCTGCTTTATTTCATCCTCAAGCAGATCAAGATCCGGCAGTTCAGCGCCTTCCGGAGACTTCAGAAGCAGCTCGGCATACCGCCGCTTCGCCCGTTCGCGGGCATCAGCAACAAGAAATATCTTCAGTTCAGCATCGGGAAACACAACCGTTCCGATGTCGCGACCATCCATGACCACTGCGCGCTGTCGGCCAAGATCCTGCTGCATCCGGCGGAGCCGGTCACGAACAGGTTTGAGTGAACTGATAAAACTCACCTCACGGCTCACCCTGTTATCGCGGATCTCGGCAGTAACATCACTGCCGTCAAGAATGACACGGTCGCCCTTGAACTCTATGGAAATCGTATCAAGCAAACCGGAAACGCTCCCGGGAGAGCGTCGCAATCCCTCAAGAACGCCCTCTCTGAGTGCCTTGAAGGTTACTGCCCGGTACATTGCACCGGTATCGATATAGGTGTATCCGAGCTTCTCTGCTACCTTTCTGGCTGTCGTACTTTTTCCGGATGCAGCCGGCCCGTCTATGGCGATAATGATACGTTTTTTCCCGATTTCCTGTTTCACTGTAAAATTCCAATTTGGCCTGTCATTTTATAAAATATATTTGCTTTTTCCAAACATAATGGTTACATGTTAAAGCCATGCGCATAATGCGATGGTCTCTCTATTCAATAAACTTATTCTGTTATGTCACTTCGCTGCGGCATTGTAGGACTGCCAAATGTCGGAAAGTCTACGCTTTTCAACGCCATCACGGCCAAACAGGCTGAAGCCGCCAACTACCCGTTCTGTACCATTGAGCCCAATGTAGGAACGGTCCTGGTTCCGGACGAACGGATGCAGTTGATCGCCAATGTTGTTAAAACCCCGACACTGGTACCGACCACGCTTGAAATCGTCGACATTGCCGGACTGGTAAAAGGTGCAAGCAAAGGCGAGGGACTCGGCAACCAGTTCCTCTCCCATATCAGGGAGGTTGATGCCATTGTGCATGTCGTACGCTGTTTTGATGACGAGAACATTATCCATGTTGAAGGCAGGATTGACCCGGCAGATGACATCATCACCATTGAAACGGAACTGATGCTGGCTGATCTTGACAGTATGGAACGCAGAATTGAGCGGCTGCGAAAAAATGCCAAAAAGGAGAAGGAGCTGCTCCTGCAGGTTGACCTGGCTGAAAAGATCATCAGCGGCCTCAGTGAAGGCATTCCTGCCCGCAAGCTGATTGAAACGGATGAAGAGAAGGAGATGGCCAAACAGTTCTTCCTGCTCTCGACCAAACCGATCCTTTTTGCCGCCAATGTAGCCGAAAATGATATTGTTGACGGAAACGCCTATACAAAGAAAGTTGCAGAGATCGCCGCGGCATCAGGCTCGAAGATGCTCATTATCAGCGCAAAAACAGAAGCCGATATTGCCGAACTCCCCGAAGAGGATCGCCCGGAATTTCTTGAAAGCCTTGGACTGAAGATGTCGGGTCTCGACCGCCTGATCCAGACCGCCTATGACCTGCTCGGCCTGCAAACCTATTTTACCGCAGGTGTCAAGGAGGTTCATGCCTGGACCATCCGTAAAGGCGCCGCCGCGCCGGAAGCTGCTGCGGCCATTCATTCGGATTTTGAAAAGGGGTTCATCCGTGCCGAAGTGATGTCCTACCATGACCTGATTGAACTCGGCTCGGAGCAGAAGGTCAAGGAAGCCGGCAAGCTCCGTTCAGAAGGAAAGGAGTATATTGTTAAGGATGGGGATGTTATAGTCTTCCGATTCAATGTTTAGCAACTCTATAAATTTGTTGCGCGATATGACTACTTCGTTGGGCGGTGCTCGAAATCCTCATGTACTTCGAGTACACTCCGGTTTCTGCACTGCCTCGTCCTCATACCGCTCACGACAATTTATAGAGCTGCATTGAAATAGATGCAGCCGCCAAAGGCTGCAAGATGTTCACTTATACTATTCTGAACAGCTATGCACCATAAAGTCACCCCAGAAAGTCCGATAGGCATCTTTGACTCCGGTATTGGAGGGCTGACCGTGGTCAAGGCGATCCGGGCGGCACTCCCCGCCGAGCGGCTGATCTACTTCGGCGATACGGCTCGTGTTCCCTATGGACCGAAATCCCAGATTACCATCCGCAAGTATGCCGCTGACGACACCGCCATACTCATGCGCTATCAGCCCAAACTGATTATTGTTGCATGCAACACCGTTTCCGCCCTTGCTCTTGACGTGGTAGAAAAATCGTGCAGCGGCATCCCGGTTATCGGCGTCCTGAAAGCCGGTGCCGAACTGGCTGTGCAGGTGACCGGAAACAACCGCATCGGGGTTATAGGAACCCAGGCCACGGTCTGCTCGAACGCCTACGCCCGGGAGATCAATCTGCTGAATGAGGATGCAGGGGTTATATCAAAAGCCTGTCCGCTGTTTGTTCCGCTCGCCGAAGAGGGTTTTATTGACCACCCTGCTACAAAACTCATTGCCGGAGAGTATCTTGCCGAGATCAGCAAACACGATATCGACACCCTGGTACTCGGCTGTACGCACTACCCTATCCTTAAGCGGGTAATTGCAGAAATCGTCGGGCCCGGCATCCGCATAATCGACTCGGCGGAAGCGGTTGCCATCAAAACAAAAGAGCTTCTCACCGAGTCCGCTCTGCTCAACCCTGCTGCAACCCCGTCAGTTCCTCACCTGCTTGTGAGCGATCTGCCTCAGAAATTCAGTCAGCTCTACCAGCTCTTTATGGGCTCGGAGCTGCCGGATGTCGAACTGGTTGAGGTATAACCGCGGTGTTCCTGCTGCACGGCTTTTCCTCTTTGCCTTTTGCCGTCACAGTTGTTACTTTTGACTTTTCCTATTGACCTTAATCTCTACAGTGTGAAAGTAAACCTCGACCGTACTTCATCAGGTTTCTGCATAGGCGTGCAGGGCACCATCCATGTCGCTGAAGAAAAACTCCGGGACCCCCAGGGATTATTCTCGCTCGGCGATGTCGTCCACAATGAGGCCGAGGTAAAACGGCTGGAAGCTCTCGGTCTTGTCACTATCGATGAACCCACCTTCCGGAACCTTAAAAATGCCCGCGTACTCATCAGAGCCCACGGGGAACCTCCGGCGACATACAGCGCCGCTGAAGAGAACAATCTTGAGATAACCGATACAACCTGCCCTGTCGTCTCCAGACTTCAGCGGACAACCCGAGCGCTGCATGAACTGGGCTACCAGATCATCATCTACGGCAAACCGACCCATCCTGAAGTTATCGGCATTAACGGTCAGTGTGCAAACAGCGCCATTATCATCAAGCATGCCGACCTCAGCGACCCTGAAGAGACAAAGGCTCTTGACGCAGCAAAAAAAACCGCGCTCATCAGCCAGACCACCATGGATGTCCCCGGATTTTATGAACTTAAGGCCAATCTTGAAGCACGATTTGCTCCGGTTGCTTCCACCCCTCCAACGCCCTGGATGGCTATCCGTGATATTGATATTACGGCCGAAGTGACCGGTGTTCGCTCCATGCCCCGCCATATCTTCAAGGACACCATCTGCCGCCAGGTATCAAGCCGCAACCGGAAGCTGCATGATTTTGCACTTGCCAATGAGGTGATCATCTTTGTTGCCGGTAAAAAAAGTTCAAACGGCCAGGTGCTCTATAATATCTGCAGGGATGCAAATCCCCGGAGCTACTTCATCGAGGATGTCGAGGAGATTCAGCCGGAGTGGCTCGTCTCTCTTAACGGCAGCGGTGTTGCCAGTGCCGGTATCTGCGGAGCAACCTCAACACCGATGTGGCTCCTTGAAAAGGTGGCAAACTATATCGAAAGCAACTTCTCCTGAAGATACCGACATGAATCAACTCTCTCTGACCATCAACGGACGGCCTGTTACGGTGGCTCCCGGCTCAACAATTCTTGACGCCGCCACGGCTGCAGGAATCGAAATCCCCACACTCTGTTTCAACAAGTCGCTTGATGCAACCGGTTCATGCTGGATGTGCATTGTTGAACTCAAGGGAAAAAACCGTTTTGTCCCTGCCTGCGACACACTGGTGATGGAGGGAATGGTGGTTGAAACTGAAAACGAGGCACTCAGCTCAATGAGGCGGCAGTCGATTGAACGCATTATTGAACAGCACAGCGGAGACTGCATGGGACCCTGCGAGCTGACCTGTCCTGCCGGCTGCGATATCCCCGACTTTATTGATGCCATTGCCCGCCATGATGAGCGGGAGGCCATAAAAATCATCAAGGAGAGTATCCCCCTTGCCGGAATTCTCGGACGTGTCTGCCCGGCACCCTGCGAGGATGAGTGCCGTCGCCACGGCATAGACAACCCCGTCTCGATCTGCGCGCTGAAGCGCTATGCCGCTGACTGTGATGCAGAGGCGAGTGAGCGATATCTGCCTGAACTGCCTGAAGACAGCAGCAAAAAGGTTGCCATAGTCGGCAGCGGACCGGCCGGTCTTACCGCTGCGTTCTTTCTTCGCCGCATGGGCCACGCTGTAACCGTACTTGAATCCGGAACAGAGGCCGGAGGAATGATGCGCTACGGTATCCCCCGCTTCCGGCTGCCCGAATCGGTCATCGAAAGTGACCTTGCGACCCTCCGGGATATGGGTATCGAGTTCCGTTTTAACTCCGAGTTCGGCACAGCGGTCACACTGAACGCCGTAAAGAGTGAGTTTGATGCCCTCTTTCTTGCCATCGGCGCACAGAAAGCTGCCACCATGAACATCCCCGGTGAAGATATTCCAGGAGTTGTGAGCGGTATCTCTTTTTTGCGTAAATCTGCTTTTGCTCCTCAAATGCAACCCGGAGCACGCGTGGTAGTGACCGGTGGCGGCAATACGGCCATTGACGCGGCAAGAACGGCAATACGGCTCGGTGCATCCAGCGTCACGATACTCTACCGTCGAACCATCAAGGATATGCCGGCCAACCGTGCCGAAATAGAGGAGGCTCTTGCCGAAGGAGTCACCATTGTCGAACGGGTCGCGCCGACTCTCATCCGCTCACTCAACGACATGCTTGAAATAACCGCCATCAAAATGGAACCGGGAGAGCCCGATGAGAGCGGCCGGAGAAGACCGGTGCCGGTTCCTGGCTCGGAATTCACCGTTAAGGCTGACACCATCATCTCTGCCATCGGCCAGAAGATTGATGCCTCCGCCGCCGAAGCGGCAGCAATAGAGAGCGGAAGCGGCGGCGAACTGCTGGTTGACCCCGGAACATTTCAGAGTGAAACCCCCTGGATTTTTGCCGGTGGTGACTGCGTGAGCGGAGCTGACCTTGCAATCCAGGCCGTAGCCCAGGGAAAACGGGCTGCTCACTCCATTGATCTCTTCCTCAGCGGTAAACCTGTTGTGGCGGAGAAACCCGCTTTCAACTCCTCCTTCGGAGCGCGCGATGAAGCTCCCGAGGCCTTCTACCAGCGGAAATCTCCTGCCGGGAGAGTGCCGGTTCCGGAGCTGACCCCCGAAGTGCGCACAAAATGTTTTGATGAAGTTGTAACCGGCTACACCGCTGAATCTGCCCGGGAAGAGGCAGCGCGCTGCCTCCAGTGCCGCTGCAACGCCATTGCTGATTGCCGCCTGCGGGAACTCGCCTCCCGCTACCTCCCCTCCCAAATAACCCTGCAAAACGACCATCCCGGCTTCTACAAGGCAGAAAGTGCCGAAATCAGCATGGAACGGGAAAAGTGCGTCGATTGCGGCATCTGTGTACGCATGATCGAACAGCTTCACGGCACCACTATCGACCTCACAATCATGACCAAAAGCTGCCCCACCGGCGCTCTGACGCTGCCGGAGTGAAAAAAATGGACTGAGTGGACGAAGAGATGATGGACGATAATGGACAAGATAAAGAGGAAAATTTGGGGCCACGAAACAGACGAAATCACTCGAAAATGTGTTGGGGCGACCCTGCGTGATCGCCCTATTTAAGGATTGACCAAATATTTCTCCTTGTCGTTGCTGTCCTTGAAGTCCTTGTGGTCCTTTTTTATAAAACATCCCCCCCTTTCAAACACCGACAAAAAAAATCCCACCTTTGCTGTTCATATTTGCCGCCATATTGTTATTCTAAAGGGTAGCGGATAATTGAACCCCATGCCTGTGACAAAGATTCCTGCACACTCTGTTGAACTGATTGCGCCTGCGGGCGACATGACCGGGCTGCTCACTGCGCTGAAGGCCGGGGCTGATGCGGTCTATTTTGGCGCTGAAGGCTACAATATGCGGGCCGGAAGCAGCAACTTCACCCCTGCGGACTTTCCGGCAATCAAGGCCCTCTGCCAGGAGTACCATGCCAAGGGGTACCTGGCGCTGAACACCATTGTCTATGACGGTGAGCTAAAAAGGATGAAGCAGACCGTAACCGCAGCAAAAAAAGCAGGATTCGATGCCATAATCTGCTCGGACATGGCCGTTATTGAAGCGTGCCGGAACGCCGATATGGCGTTTCATATCTCGACACAGGCATCGGTCAGCAGCTACAGCGCGGTAAAATTCTATGCCTCTCTCGGGGCAAAGATGATTGTGCTGGCCAGAGAGCTGACCATTGAACAGGTATGCCATATTACCGACAAAATAAAGGATGACGGGCTCGGCGTGAAGATTGAGTGCTTTGTGCATGGCGCCATGTGCGTTGCCGTGTCGGGGCGCTGTTTTATGTCGCAGGATATTTTCGGACGTTCGGCCAACCGCGGCCAGTGCGTTCAGCCATGCCGCAGGGAGTACATCATTACCGATCCGGAGGAGAACAAGGAGCTTGCGCTTGGCACCGATTATGTCATGAGTCCCCAGGATCTCTGCACCATTGAGTTTATTGATGTGCTGATTGACGCAGGCATCAGCGCCTTCAAGATTGAGGGGCGCAGCCGAAGCCCTGAATATGTGCATACGGCAACAGCTGCCTACCGCACGGCAATCGACTTCTGTATAAACCGTCGCAACGATCCACAGTTCAGAGAGGAGTACAGTGAACTGACGACAAAGCTGAAGGAGGATCTTGCCACCGTCTACAACCGGGGATTTTCAAAAGGGTTTTATTTCGGCAAACCGCTTGATGCCTGGGTCCAGGAGTACGGTTCACTCGCGAAGGAGAAAAAAACCTTTATCGGTGATATCAAAAAATACTACCCGAAAGCCGGAGTGGCAGAGATCATCATTCTCGCCCGCGGCCTCAAACAGGGTGAAAAGCTCTCCATCCAGGGGCCGAAAACCGGAGTGGTCATCCTGATGGCCGACTCCTTTCTCACCAACGACCTGCCCGATAACGATGCCCATAAAGGGGACAACGTCACCCTCAAGTGTGCAAAGGTTCGTAAAAACGACAAGGTCTATCTGCTTGAAAAAAGGCGCTGATTTGTTATTTGTCCTGGCAGACCTTGAAGTCCTTTTTCTTCTTTTCCCCCGTTGCTCAAAAAAGAGCCTCTTCTCCTCGTGAAAGCTTTTGTGTACCTTTCAGTATAGTTCACAAGCATTCTCATTCAGGACTGCACAAGGCAAGGAGAGCAGGACGATGATCTACAAAATCATATCCAAAGCCGAGTTCAAACGCTTTATTGATGCACTGGTCAGGAGCAACAGCTCATTCGGCCCGCGCATGGTCGATACCGACAGCCGGGGGGAGGCGGTCTACCAGTTTCAGCCGGTCTCTTCGGTTGACGAGATAGCATTCGACTACACCCGAACAGCCTCCTCTGCCAAGCATTTTTTTCTCCCCTTTCGCCAGGAGCTGTCGCGCTTTCACTTTCATGATGACGACTGGGATCAGAAGGTATCCTATGAAGCCGATCCCGTGGTGCTTTTCGGCCTCAGAGCGTGCGACATCAGCGCACTGAATATTCTTGATGATGTTCTGCTCAACGGCCACTTCCCCTCAGCCTACTATCTTGCAAAACGCAAGAACACCTTTGTGATCGGCATGGATCACCTGCCGCTTCCCGACTGCTTCTGCAAGTCGATGAATCATCACACCGTTCCGACCGGATTCAACCTCTTCTGTTCCGATATCGGGGATGAGTACTATCTGGCCATCAACTCCTCCAAAGCCTTCAATTTCCTCAGGGAGTTCGAAACCCGTGATCCTCAATACGATGAAAACTGTCGTCTGGCTGAACGCCGCAAGCTCATCAGCAGCAGTTTTCGAACCGAGATTGATGTCACCGGGCTACCGGCAATTCTCGACATCGAGTTTGACTCCCCTGTCTGGAAAAAATGGGGCGACAAATGCCTGAGCTGCGGAACCTGCGCCATGGTCTGCCCGACCTGCTACTGCTACTCGGTTGAGGAGTCATTCGAGCCCGACCTGCAAAGCTCCTCTCGCCAGAAAAGACTTTACTCCTGCAACCTTGTTGACTTTGCCGCTGTCGCAGGCGGACACAACTTCCGTCCAAAGAACGGCGACCGGCTCAAATACCGCTACTACCATCAGCACCGGGGGTTTGCCGAAAATGCCAACCAGCAGATCTGCGTTGGATGCAACCGGTGCGGGAAAGCATGTCTTGCTGGGATCAACCCGAAGGATGTCATCAACGACCTAAGACTGGAGAAGGATACATGCACGACCAGCGTTTCGTCATCCCCCGCCAGGAGCTGAACCGGGAGGATTTTGCATCATCGGTGCCGGACTTCAACCGCCGCTCGGAGGTGATGAATACCGACATGGGCTACAAATGCACCGTCACCAATATTGTCCGGCTCACCCGGCAGGAAAAACTCTTCCAGATCCGCATTATCGACCCTGTGGAGAGGGCTCTCTTCAGGTTCCGGCCGGGCCAGTTTCTGATGCTGGAACTCCCCGGTTACGGAGAGGTACCGATCTCCATATCCAGCTCAAGCAGCAACCATGAGTTTCTCGAACTCTGTATCCGTAAGGCCGGCAGTGTGACCTCAGCACTCTTCAATGCCGGTGAAGGCACCCGTGTAGCCATACGGGGCCCCTTCGGATCATCGTTTCCCATGGATGAGATGGCCGGGCATAACGTCCTGCTGATTGCCGGAGGACTCGGCATTGCGCCGCTTCGCGCGCCGCTCTTCTGGATCAACGAGCACCGCAACCGCTTTCTTGATGTCAGTCTGCTCTACGGGGCAAAAGATCCCTCTCAACTGCTCTTCACCTGGCAGTTCAACGAGTGGGATATGATCAGCCATATCGGACTGCACACCATTGTCGAGCAAGGGACGGAAGAGTGGACAGGCAAAACCGGCATGATCACCGAACTCTTCAATGATATTGCCATTGATCCGGCAACAACCTACGCCATTGTCTGCGGGCCGCCGGTTATGTTCAAGTTTGTCTGCGGCTATCTTGACCGGCTCGGCATACCGATGAACCGGATGTTTGTGTCTCTTGAACGGCGAATGCACTGCGGCATGGGCAAATGCTGCCGCTGCATGGTCGGATCCACCTTTACCTGTATTGACGGGCCGGTGTTTGACTACTGGTCGGTCATGAATCTCAAGGAAGCCATTTAGCACTGTAGCGCATGAATCAACAGGGATTACGCTTTGAAAAGCTGAAAATAGCCTCTTTCGACTTCACCTGCTGTGAAGGGTGCCAGCTGCAGCTTGCAAACAGGGAGTCATCGCTTGCCGACTTTCTCCGGCTGCTTGACATCAGAAACTTCAGGGAGATCTCCTCCGAGCGCCATGAGGATTACGATATCGCCCTTGTCGAGGGGAGCATCAGTCGAAGCGACGAGGTTGAGCGCCTTCTGGCAATCCGCCGCCAGGCAACAGTACTGGTGGCTTTCGGCACCTGCGCCTGTTTCGGAGGGGTCAACAGCCTGAAAAACCGGGTTTCCGGGGAAGCTGCCGTCAGCGAAGTCTATGGGGATATGGAGGTCGAAACGCTGCCGGTGCGCAGAATCAGCGAGGTAGTCAAGGTTGATCTCTCCATCCCCGGTTGCCCGGTTGCAAAAGAGGAGGTGGAACGCATTATCATAAGTCTGGTGACCGGCTCACTGGTGACACTCCCGAAATATCCGGTCTGCGTTGAGTGCAAGGCCGCGCTTAACACCTGCCTTTTTGAGCTTGGCGAAATCTGCCTCGGCCCCATCACCCGTGCCGGATGCCATGCGGTATGCACAACCGGCAAAACTCCGTGCCTTGGTTGCCGTGGCCCGGCAGAGGAGATCAACATGGAGGCATTCCTCCATCTGGTCGGAGAGCGGGGACTCAGCCGGAGCGACCTGCAGGAAAAACTTGCTTTTTACAACGCCTTTGACGCATTCACCCCATGAAGCGGGACTATACCATTGCCATCCATCACCTCACGAGAGTTGAAGGGCATGCCAACATCACCATCACCGTCAGGGAGGGCCAACTGATTGAGGCCCGATGGGCTGTTGTTGAAACACCAAGGTTTTTTGAAGTGATGCTCAAAGGGATGAGTGCCGAACGGGTACCGTTTCTGACCTCAAGGATCTGCGGAATCTGCTCGATCAGTCACGCTCTTGCAAGCATCAGGGCGCTTGAAAGGGCCATGCATATTATGCCTCCGGCAGTGGCGGAAAAAACACGACTGCTGGCCATGCACGGCGAAACCTTGCAGAGCCACGCCCTCCACCTCTTCTTTCTTGCCGTGCCTGACTTTGCCGGTACCGCAAGTATTCTGCCGCTCATGGAGTCGCACCCCGACATCGTCAGGGCGGGACTCCAGCTCAAGGAACTCGGCAACGAGATCAGTACGGTCACTACCGGCCGCTGCACCCATCCGGTCAGCCTTGTAGTGGGAGGGCTCAGCAAGGCTCCGGACAAAGCAAAACTTACCGCTCTGCAGAAGATGATCCGGGAGAGAAAACCGCTGCTTGAAACCGCCTGTGCTTTTTTCAGGACACTTGCCATTCCGGAGTTCAGCCGGGAAACCGAGTTCATTTCCCTCTCCAACAGCACCAGCTACCCTTCGATCGGAGGAGATCTCGTTTCAAGCGACGGCATAAAGCGGGACGAGAATGAGTACCTGTTGATGACCAACGAGTACACAAAAGATTTTTCAACCTCGAAATTCACCCGGCTAAGCCGCGAAACCTCTGCTGCAGGGGCACTTGCCCGCTTCAACAACAGCAGCGCATTTCTGCACCCTGAAGCGCTGAAGGCGGCTGAAAGCTTCGGTCTCAGGCCGGTATGCCACAACCCCTTCATGAACAACATTGCGCAGCTTGTCGAGTGCGTGCATATTCTTGAGGATGCTGAGATGCTGATTGATTCACTCCTCGACTCGGAGCTGTCGGCAATCAAAACCCCGTGGAAAGCGCAGGCTGGTTCCGCCACCGGCGCCGTGGAAGCGCCGCGAGGGATACTCTACCACCATATGGAGACCGATTCAGAAGGCCGGGTGGTCAAAGCGGACTGCATCATTCCCACCACGCAGAACAATGCCAATATCGACCTTGATCTGAAGGCTATAGCGGAGTGGGCGCTTGAAAAGGGAAAAAATGACCGGGAGATCGAAAAGCTCTGCGAGATGGTGGTACGCTCATACGACCCCTGCATATCGTGCTCGGTGCACTAAACTTCCTGATCGGTCGGATCCGTCCAATCTGACCGATCCGACTGATCAATCAAATCTTTACAACCCCTTTGCACTCGGGAAAACCGGTGCAGCCCCAAAATTGTTTGCCCTCGTTTATTCCTGCCTTGGCCTTTCGCAACACCATGGGCTTAAGACATTGCGGACACGAGGGTATGGAATCGCCGGATTCCGGCTGCCGTGGAAGTTCCTCCCGCTTGCGAGCCCGCTCGACCAGACGGGCTGCAGCAAGTTGCTCACTGTAGCCTCCTTCTTCAACAAAGGCCGCCTCCAGCGCGGCAATCTGCCGGTCGAGCAGGTAATTCGCCTGATGGATAAGGCAGATAATCGCATTGGCCCGAACTTCAGGAGCGTCATGCTCCAGCCACGACGCATACAGCGCCCACCGTTCCTGATCGCCGAGCTCAGTCAGACCAGAGTGATCAGGACGGCTTTGCCTGAACCGTTTCGGCAGATCGCGAACGGCATTCGCTTCCTGGCTCGAAGGCGACCATTGCTTCAGATGCCGGTGACGCAGATAGTCCTCAAAATCAAGCAAAAGCTCCTCAAGGCTGGCCCGAGCAACATTGATCAGCCGGAGTTCTGTCTGTGAGGAGGTTGCCGCAGCACGGCTTCCTTCAGCAATGTTCTGTCGTCCTGAACGTGCCGCCTGGATCATCTGGTCCAGCGTCCGCGATCTCGAATCAATGAACTTCTCACAAAACCAGTAGGTAGCATCGTAGATCAGGGTAGCCGTCTGAAAACCGGCGGTCTTACGATAACCGCCGCTCGGTCGCAGCTTTTTCATAGGGATTATGCTGAGAAAATGAGAATTTCTTTAGGGCAACTCTATGAATTTGTTCCGCGATTTGATCACAATCAAAGTGATCTGTCCGATCTGTCTGATCCAGGAAAAGTCGACAGCAAAACCGGTACATTTATACAAGAAATATACGTCATATTCTCAAACAATCAAAACCTGCTGCGTCTTTCCAACAACACAGAACATCAAGATCTGTCAGATCTGTCCGATCCGACCGATCTGATAAATCAGACAATCTCAACCAGTTCGATTTCGAAGGTGAGGGTCTGACCGGCAAGTGGGTGGTTGGCATCAAGTGTAACCGAGGTGTCGCTGAGATCGACCACCATTACGATAGCCTGCTGGCCGTCGGTAAGCCCGACCTGTAGCTGCTGACCGATTTCAAGCTCCATATCGGCAGGAAAGCGTTCGCGGTCAACGTCGGTAACCAGCTCCTTGCTGTGTACTCCGTAGGCATCCTCGGGAGCGATAACCGAGACCCTGATCTCTCCGGGAGCCATATCCATCACGGCGATGTCGAAACCGCGTATAACCTGTCCTCCACCAATGGTAAACTCAAGCGGCTCGCGATCAGCCGATGTGTCGAACATGGTGCCGTCATCCAGCGTTCCGGTATAGTGTACTTTTACAATATCTCCCTCTTTGGCTTTAGCCATGCGTCCTCCTTTTTAAACTGATCGAAACATTTACCTTATGCAACCCGGACCTCTGCCGGCAGGCTATCACCTTTCCCGCTGAGGAGAAAGGGATGGCCCGGCGCAGGCAACGATCAGAATAGTCTGCGAAGCTAAGGGAAAAAAACAAAAAATCCACATTTTTTTATAGCACCACTACTGGCACCGCTATAAATTGTAATGTGCGATTTGAGTGCGAGGCGGACGGAGCGCAGAAACAGAAATGTACACGTTGTACTTGAGGATTTCGAGCACCGCCAAACGAAGCAATCGAATCGCGGAATAGATTTATTGCGGATGCCTATGCTTCACCCGGCGGCATATTCCGCTCCATCTCCATCCTCAGTTTCGGCAAACCTTCAGGGAAGTTGGCCCTTAGAAACTCGATAAGCGCTTCGCGCACAAAGCAGCGCAGCTCCCAGAGATCCGAAGAGTTGGCCGCACTGACAAGCGCCCGCATCTGAACCGATCGCTCCGTAGTATTGGTCACATGCAGCTTGACAACCCGCCTGTCCCAGAGCGGCGTCAAAGCAACAATGCGCTCAAGCTCTGTTCGTATTGTGTCAGGCGGGATGAGGTAGTCCATGGAAAAGAGAACCGTACCGAGCAACTCAGGAGAAGTGCGGGTCCAGTTCTGAAAGGGACGGTCGATAAACCAGGTGATGGGGACAATCAGGCGGCGCTGATCCCAGAGCTGCACAACCACATAGGTAAGGGTTATCTCATCAATGCGACCCCACTCATTTTCAACGACCACAACATCACCGATGCTGATTGGCTGGGTTATGGCAATCTGGATCCCCGCCACGAGGGTCGCAAGACTCTTCTGGGCGGCAAAACCGAGGATGACACCGGCAATACCTGCCGAAGCAAGAATGCTCAGCCCTACCTGACGAACCGTATCAAAGGTCATCAGCACCGACGAAACACCGAGAAGAACAATCAGCACATTGAGAATCTTGCGCGCAAGGCTGACATGGGTGGAGATTTTCCTGGCCGCCTCATTTTCCCGGACTCTGGAGGAATAGTGCAGCAAAACAATGTGTTCAAAGACCCTGAAGAGGCGCATCATGAACCATGCGACGGCAATAACGGCGACGATGAGCAAAGCGTGGCGCAGAATTTCATGCAGCTCCGCGGGGAGTGCAATGGAGTGCAGCAGTGCGGAGAGAGCAATGAGGGTGACGAGCATCCTGAACGGCCATGCCATCAGCTCATAGGGAACCGTGATCCCCTTGAGTGAGAGGCGGACAGCGGCAATGACTTTCCTGAAAAGCGTGTTCGCTGCCAGATAAAAAAGAGTGGCAAGCAGTAAAATAACTGCAGGAATGAGGTATGGGCTCTGTAACAAACTCAAAAATTCCGCTACACTCTCCATAGGCACAAAACTATTGGCTGATTCCGGGCCTGGCAGCCCGGATATGCTGTTTGCTTAACCCTTAAGCCGTGCAAATTCACTCTTCGAGCGGCTCACACAATCCTCAATAGCCATACCGCCGAAATAGTTGCCGGTCAAAAGCAGATTCTTTTTGGCGGAAAGCATGCTCTCCATCCTGTCGAGCCACTGGTGGTGGCCGAGACGGAGCGTCGGTACGGTGTTGATTTTTGCCTCCGTGTGCTCGATTTTCGACATGCTGACACCGAGCACCTCGGTAATACGCGCTCTTTTGGTCTTGTCGTCAAGGCCAGGCTTGAAATGAAAGGTAAAACCACGAAAATTCTCATCAGCCACCGTATCACGTGACACGACCGAATAGAAGATATCATTCGGAGAGATAAGCGCAGCGACCGGTTTGAGTGAGATATTTGCCTTTTGTACGATAACACCGACAGAATCAACCTCAGCAGCTTTGAGCTGACCGAGATGGCTTGCTATATCAGGGTTAATATCCCGCAACAGTGATGCAGAGACTGCGGAAGGAGTAGCAAGAACAACTGTTTTGGCAGAATATGCACCACCATCATCGCCGCCCCTGATAATATAGCGGCCATCAACATACTCGATCGAACTCACCTCGCGGCTTGTAAAGATGTTCAGGCCGTTGGTTGCAGCAATCACCTTTGCTACGCTCTGGAGTCCATGAGTAAAGGTATAGTTTTTAAGCACATCCTTGCGTTTCTCCCTGCTTTTGAACATCATGTCAGCAGGGAAATCGTCGGTTGGCTGGGAGGGAACCGCATTAAAAAAGTGGCTGATCACCTCATTATAGTTCTTCTCCCCTACAATTTTTGAATAGTAGGACCTGACACTCTGGCCGGTTTTCTTCAGCTTGAAGAGATTTGGAGCCGCAAAAAGCAGTTCCGGAATATTGATCTGGGAGACAATCGATTTGACTTTGCCGTCAATATAGAGGGAGAAAGGAACCTTTTCGCGCGGAATGATCGTATTCATGATTCCGCTCTCTTCAACAATATCAAGCAGATTCTGGTAAGAGCTGTAACAGGTGTGGGCTCCAAGTTCCAGCCAGAATTTCTTCCCGTTTGCATGGTACTGGTGGGAAGCGAAAGAACCTCCGGTAGTGTCGTTTTTTTCGAGCAGCGTCGTTTTCAGACCGGCCTTCACGCAATAGTAGGCAAGGCTCAGACCACTGATTCCGCCGCCGACAACAACGACATCGTTTTGCATCATAAATGCCAAAGTATTTCAGGGTAAAGGGGTTAACAAAACAGGAGCGGCCGGATAAAAAAGAATCCCCGCCTCTCGCCACTAACTATACAACATTTTCGGTAGCAATTTAGCGAAAACAGTGAAGATCACCGCTGAAAAAATTGAGCATTGACCATGTCCCGGCAGCAGAGGAGGCAAAAAACAGATCCTGACCGGATTCTGTTACCCTCACGCCTGCTGTTCATCATCACGATAGTTCTGCGAATAACGCACATAGTTCTCCGGCGACTCCTCGATATTTCGCCGCTCCGCTTCTGTTATCGGCCTCATAACCTTTGCCGGAACACCGGCAACCAGCATTCCGGATGGCACCGTAAAGCCCTGCCGGACAAGCGAACCTGCGGCAACAATAGACCAGGGCTCAACAACACAGTCATCAAGCAGAACCGCACCCATACCGATCAGCACATAATCCCTGACCGTACAGGCATGCAGTACCGCACCGTGACCTATCGTCACACAGTTTCCTATGTTCAGCGGACCGGTATCATGGGTCACATGAAGGGTTGCATTATCCTGCACACTGGTTTTCTCGCCGATACGGATCGGGCAGACATCGCCCCGCACTACAGCATTGAACCAGATACTTGAAAGCGCACCGATCTCAACATCACCGATAACAAATGAGCCTTCGGTCATAAAAACCGTCTCATGTAACATCGGCCATACACCCTTGTAAGGCATTACTTTTCCCATCTACACAAAAAGAATTGACTTAAAAAAACTTCACCACTATAAAAAACAGATGCCAGAGAAATAACCCTGAAAAAAAAATTGCAGCCGAAACTATCAACCGATTTTCAGCCCCTTATTTTCTGCTAAAACCGGGCATAACCTTTGCTTATAAATATATAAAAGCAGAGCCATTACCTGCAATGCGCAGGGAAAACCCAACGAAAAACCAGGATAGTACGCCGAAAAACAAACGAATTTAATAAAGATCTTTTAACATTAATGTCACACGTTGACTCTTGGTAATATTAAAAAGTTTGATGAATATTAAATTATTGCAATCAGTTTAACTCCATTTGAACCGCAGTGCGCGCCATGATGAAAAAAAACGGTAACTCATGCATATCGTGCGCCCATTGTTCTGCTCCTGCAGAAAGATACCGGTTGCACGTCTATCTCCGGCAACTCTGCCTTACTGCGCTCTGCGCTCTTGTTGTTTCACCGGCATCACCATATGATGCAAAGGCGAAATCAAGACATGGAAAACACGTCAGCTCAAGGCACCATCTCCGCACAAGATCAAGATATCAATCAGAGCCGCAAAATGCTGTTGACGTGTTCCGGCAAGCATCAAAAAGCGTCGTAGCTATCTACAATTATGGTGACAACGGCAACCTGCAAAGTCTGGGTAGCGGTATTGTGCTGCCATCAGGGGATGTGGCGACCAATTATCATGTAATAGAAAAAGCCGGCAGGATAACGGTGATCTATCAGGGAAAAGAGTATCCGGCAAAACCGAGATATATTGACCGCTTCAGGGATCTATGCTCACTTGACACGCCCGGCCTTCAAGCTTTACACGTCAGATTGGGCAATACCAAAACGCTCAGCGTTGGAGCAAAAGTCTATGCCATAGGCTCTCCAAAGGGACTGGAACTCACCTTTTCTGACGGACTTGTCTCCCGCTTGCGTGAAGTTGAAAAAGGGTATTATATCCAGACAACTGCTCCTATTTCACTTGGATCGAGCGGAGGCGGGCTGTTTGATGAAAATGGTCGTCTGATCGGTTTACCCACCTATTTTCTCAATCAGGGTCAGCAGCTGAATTTCGCACTGCCTGTCGAGTGGATTATTGATCTGCCCAACCGCCATGCGGCTCAAACCAAAACAAATGAACTTGCAACCGAATGGGTGAATAAAGTAAATGCCGAAGTGGAGCAGCAGGATTGGATCTCTCTGCTTAATATCTGCCAGCGCTGGTCAACTGCACAGCCACAAAACTGCTCATCCTGGAGATACCTGGGGTATGCCTATATCCAGAATGGAGACTTGTCAAAGGCGATTCCTGCCTATCAGGAAGCTGTACGGATCAATCCCGCCAATGCTCATTATTGGTCTGATCTGGGAGCGGCCTATGGACGTGCTGGTCAGCAAACCAAAAAAATCGAAGCCTATCTGCAGGCAGTCTCTCTTGATCCTGATCTGGAAAACAGCTGGATCAATCTTGGTATAGCATATAACGATACCGGAAACAGTGAAAAGTCCCTGAATGCTTATCAACAGGCGCTTCGAATATCTCCGGATAATGCCGGGTCATGGACTCAACTGGGTATTATCTATGGCCGGATTGGGAGGCAGGATAAACAGATTGAGTCATTCCAGAAAGCTGTACGGATCAATCCTGATTATAGCAATGCGTGGCTCAATCTGGGATCAGCCTATCAAAAAACAGGTCAGTTCGCCAAGGCAATTGAGGCGTTCAAGCAAGCTGTGCGCATCAATCCTGAAAACTCTGACGGCTGGCTCAAACTGGGTTTTTCCTATCGGGATATGAGTCAGTTCACAAAGGCTCTTGAGTCCTATCAGCAGGCTGTACGCATCAATCCCCAAAATTCAAATGCATGGGTCTGCCTTGGCGTTGCCCATGGAACGGCATTCAACGAAACCGAAGAGCTGTCAGCCTATCAGGAGGCTCTGCGCATCAATCCGGAAAATAATATCGCCCTGTTCAACCTCGGCCATGATTATCTTGAGCATGGCCATCAAAGTAAAAGCATGGAGGTCTATTCGCGCCTCAAGGTAGCAGAGCCGGAGCTTGCCCGAATTTTCTTCACTGATTTCAATCATCTTTTTTACCCGAACATCCCGCATTAAGAGGGGCCGGGTTGAACACAAAAAGTTATGGTTGAAAAAGTTGCGCCTTGTTATCGGGTAGAAAATAATTTTTTAATCATCCGTCTATTTCTTAAATTCCTACTAATAGTAGTGGCTAACATCAAAAAAAAGCGGACATGAGCAACATATCAGGAGCATTTACAAACGCAGCTGAAACTTATGGACGGTTTCTGGAGGTCTTTATTGATGGTCACTGGTGGGTTGTAGGTGATGCCCTCGAAAATGTAGGTAAAACCACCAAAAGACTTGGAGCCAATGCTTATCCGCATCTTTATGGCGGTTCAGCTTCATCAGGGTTGAGAGGATCATCACCGGTAAAAGCCGGTTATGCAAAACCCTGCAAGGAAATCGCAAAACGGTTTGATTAAGATTTTGCGGAGACCTGCACAATATTGAAAAGACGGAGCTTAGGCTCCGTTTTTTATTTCCCCCTCTTTCTCCCGCTCGTTTCATATAAATTGTACATTAGAGCGACAGGCGTGCGTAAGCAATCGGATATCACTATTTCTGTACGGGCATGAAAGCAACACTCAGCTGCAGCAGGTTAAAAAAGATCTACAACAAACGGGAAGTTGTCAAAAGCTCATCCATTGAGGTGAAGCAGGGGCAGATTGTGGGCCTGCTCGGGCCGAATGGAGCCGGTAAAACAACAACGTTCTATATGATTGTCGGGCTTGTCCGGCCGGACAGCGGAGATGTTTTTCTTGATTCGCTGAACATTACCCGCATACCGATGTACAAGCGGGCCCGTCTCGGTATCGGTTATCTCCCCCAGGAAGCCTCCGTATTCCGCAACCTTACCGTTGAAGAGAATATCCTGAGCGTACTCGAATTCACCTCCCTTTCAAAACCGGAACGGCAGGAAAAAACCGACCTGATGCTTGAGGATCTGAACATCACGGCGATACGCAAAAACATGGGCTACACCCTGTCCGGTGGCGAACGCCGTCGAACAGAGATTGCAAGGGCACTGGCTCTTGACCCGAAATTCATTCTGCTTGATGAACCGTTTGCCGGAGTGGACCCTATTGCCGTAGAGGATATCCAGCAGATTGTTGAAGGGCTTGTCCGGCGCGACATCGGCGTCCTCATCACCGATCATAATGTGCATGAAACCCTCTCCATAACCAGCCATGCCTACCTGCTCTTTGACGGAAGCATCTTTATGCAGGGAACTCCTGAAGAGATCGCCGACAACCCGGAGGTCAGAAAAATGTACCTTGGCGAAAAATTCAGCCTCGACCGATACTGAGCCATCCCACTGTAAGCGCTACGTAAAAGGAGCATGCACAAACCTTTCATGCTCTACCTGCCATCAATACAACCAGCACAGAAACAGTATATCCGCCTGCATGGCTACTGAACAGTACGGTCAGCACCTTCATATATATGCACATGGTGACTGATAACGTGTTCCGAAGCACGTGAGAAGCAGGCCGAAATCAATTTCTCCGCACCTCATGAAACTTTAATAGATAAAGCTGGTGTTCTTATATTGCATTGCAGTCTTAACCATAGCTACTCTCCCTGATTTGATCGAAAACATCTAAACCGATTAACCGGAGGCAAGTGCACGATGAATATTCTTTTGATCTATCCCGAATTCCCTGATACCTTCTGGAGTTTCAAACATGCCCTGAAATTTGTCAATAAAAAAGCATCGCTTCCTCCCCTCGGTCTCCTGACGGTAGCCGCAATGCTGCCTGAAAGCTGGAAGAAAAAACTGGTTGACCTCAATACCGCTCTTCTCCGGGCTGACGATATTGCCTGGGCCGACATGGCATTTATCAGCGCAATGGCTGTCCAGCAGGAATCAGCCCGAAAGGTCATCGAGCTCTGCAACACCGCCGGATTAACCATCGTTGCCGGAGGCCCTCTCTTTACTTCCGAACATGAAGATTTTCCGTCGGTTGACCATTTTGTGCTGAACGAAGCCGAGCTGACCCTTCAACCCTTTCTTGATGACCTTCTGAACGGTACTCCGAAAAGGCTCTACTCGACTGATCTCTATGCGGACATCACCCGGACCCCAACCCCCCGTTGGAAACTGCTCGACATGAATAAATATGCATCGATGGCTTTGCAATTTTCCAGGGGGTGCCCCTACAAATGCGACTTCTGCAATGTCACAGCGCTTCTCGGCCATAAAATCCGCACAAAAACCAGCGACCAGATCATTACGGAACTTGACGATCTTCGCCGGCTCGGATGGCAGGACAGTGTCTTTTTTGTCGATGACAACTTCATTGCCCACAAAACATACCTGAAAAAAGAGCTGCTTCCACGGTTGATAGCGTGGCAGAAAGGCTACAGCAGAACCATCCGGTTTTACACGGAGTGTTCGATCAACCTGGCTGATGATCAGGAGCTGATGTCGCTCATGGTTGAGGCAGGATTCGGGATGGTCTTTATCGGCATTGAAACCCCCGATGATGCCGCACTGCACGCCTGCGGCAAGCAGCACAACACATCAAGGGACATGCTCTCCAACATCAGAAAGATTCAGCAGTCCGGCATGGAGGTACAGGGTGGTTTTATTGTCGGTTTTGACAGTGACACCCCCTCTATTTTCCAGAAACAGATCGAATTCATCCAGAAGAGCGGCATCGTTACGGCCATGGTCGGCATCCTCCAGGCTCTCCCCGGAACCAGACTCTACGACCGCATGCAGAAGGAGGGACGACTGCTGCATAACTCAAGCGGCGATAATGCCGACAGCAATACCAACTTTGTGCCGGTAATGGACCTTGACCTGCTTCGAAAAGGGTATACCGACATGATGAACCAGCTCTATGCTCCAAAATATTACTACCGGCGGATCCGGACACTTCTGAGCGAATACCGGGCACCCCGGTTAAAAAGAAGGGTCCGCTTTGACGACATGCTGGCCTTTGCCCGCTCAACCGTGCTGCTTGGTGTTGTCGGTCGGGAACGGTTCCAGTACTGGAAGATGCTGATCTGGACATTTTTCAATCGCCAGCACTCCCTGCCGCTGGCAGTAACGCTGGCCATTTACGGCCACCATTTTCGAAAGGTGTGCCAGCTGCATCTGAAAGAGGTGCGAAGAAGCGCTGGATAAAAGTTCATGAACGGCATGTATAGAGTGCATCTATATAATATTTTTAATTTCCCTTGCTTCTTGGAAAAATAAAGCGTACTCTATGAAGCATGGCCAACGGTTGGCCTGAAAACTTTCAAGTGATTTGTGCTTTTGGTTATTTGACAGTGTCTCTTTTTGATCAAAGCACGAACTCCTATATGAAATTATGAATATTTACATTGGCAATCTTGATTACAGCGTAACTGAAGCTGATCTTCGTGAGACTTTCGGCGAATTCGGCGAAGTTTCAAGCGCAAGTGTCATCAACGACAAATTCACCGGCCGTTCAAAGGGTTTTGGCTTTGTTGAGATGGCAAATGATGCAGAAGCTGCTTCTGCAATCGCTGACCTCAACGACAGTGACCTGAACGGCAGAACCATCAAGGTTAACGAGGCAAAGCCCCGTGAAGAGCGTCCAGCTTCCCGCTCAAGGTATTAAGCCTTACCACTACGGATACTAAAAGCTGCTGTTGCGAAACAGCAGCTTTTTTTTTGCCTCTCACCTTCTCTGCCATTCTTTTTCCCGTAAACTGAACCGAAAACTATCCCGTTAATCGCTCAGTTTGAGGACCACACTTAGTTGCGTATCTTGACTGATAACTCTTTACGCCTCCAACAGAAGAAACTTCATGACAGCTGAACACCTGCTTTTCCAGTCTGATGGCGGCTTTATCCGCATTCCGATCTGGGGCCATATTCCGCTCAGCGGACCGCTGAAAAAGATTCTCTCCCACCCTTCATTCCTGCGGCTTAAGGGAATCCGCCAGCTCTCCTTCTCGCAGCAGGTCTATCCCGGAGCTACGCATACACGGTTTGAGCACTCCATCGGGGTCTATCATCTCATGAAGCTTATTCTGCAGCGGATGCTGACAAGCAAGCTCGCGCTCAGCCTTCAGGATGGTGAGTTCATATTCGATGATCACAACTGCCGGGTACTGCTCTCGGCAAGCCTGCTGCATGATATCGGCCACTTTCCGCATGCCCATATCATAGAAGAGCAGATTCCTGTGTGCGGAGGTGAGCCGGTATTTTCGCACCACGAGGATCTTTGCAGCCATTTCATTTACGAGAAGCATCCGGGAATTCCCCCAATAGCTGAAATCCTGCAAGAGGAGTGGCAGGTCAATCCCGAGGAGGTGATAACGCTTATCAAGGGCGGAAGCGGCACACGATTCGGGAAACTGATCAGCGGAACGCTTGATCCGGACAAGATGGACTACCTGATGCGCGATGCACACCACTGCAACATTCCTTACGGAAGCATCGATATTGAACGATTGATCGAGTCGTTTGTGCCTGACCCGCAGCGTGAGCGGTTTGCCATAACCGAAAAAGGAATTGCGCCGCTTGAAAGCCTGCTGTTCGCAAAATACATGATGATGCGCAATGTCTATTGGCACCATACAAGCAGAGCACTATCGGCAATGCTGCGCAGGCTTTTGCAGGATATTGCCGGGGAAGGAATGCTCTCAGGCAGTGCCCTGCGAGAGCTTTTCTATGGCAATGCTGACGACCGGGTGCTGCATGAACTAAAACAGTTGATGCCCGATAAAACGCACCCGATCAGCGCGTTGCTGGATGATATTCTCATGCGCAGGGTATACAAGAGGGCAATCACCGTTCAACCTTACATAAATAACTCTTCAAAGGAGGATGAGCGATGGTTTATCTATAACAGCGACAACAAAATGCGTCGAGAAAAGGAGCTGGAGATCTGCAATTTTTTAAACAAACGCCTCCATCTCGGCCTGCATGGCCACGAGGTGCTGATCGATCCCCCATCGAAAAAGGATATTTTCGACTATGCCGACCTGAAAGAGCTGAGAGTACTGCCGACCCGATCGGAACACATCCACTACTCCCTGCAACTTGATTCGGAGTATGTTCGATTTGACGACCTGAATGAATCAGTGTTCCAATCGGACTTTATTCTCTCTTTTGAGCGGTATACCAAAAAATTCAGGCTCCTCTGCCGCCCTGATCTGAGGGATCATATTGCGGCATTCCGTGAAGAGATTATGTGTCTGATGGCCAACGATCTTGACCTGTTTCGTTCAGGCAGCCTCTCTCACTAAAAAAATAAATCCACAGTAACGGTTTTTCGCGTTGCGACTTCCCAGCATGAAAACCGGTCAACGTAACAGCGGATCAGGTAAACTGCTTCCAGTTGATTGCGGTATGCAACACAACGGCAATGACGAGCAGAGCACTCAGCCACAACTGCGCAGACTGGAACATTCCGGTGACAACCGTCAGGACAAAGAGAAGAGCGGTAATTGCCGAAAGGATAAATGCCCCGATTGCAAAAGGGCTTGCAGAAAATCTGGTGTTAGTATTCATCGTATCGAATATAAGTGTTAACGGTTTGCACGTAGGGTGCCGATCTTTTCGATCTACAGTGAATAAGGTACACCCGCGAATCTTAAGAGAGTATGAAGAGCCCCTTAAACGTTGCTTAAAAATGCAGCACTGCTCTTGATGTGTTCTCCCGAAAGTCTGGAACTTCCGGCAATCCAGAGTGGTGCTCGCGGGCGGCTGCGGGAAGATGAATAAATAATGAGAGGAAAACACCACGCTGTACTTTATCTTTATGGTAACTATACAACAAAACCTAACCGCACTATGGAACAGCAGGACAAGTTTTATAAAGGCCTTTTCTTCGGCGCCGTGCTTGGCGCTGCTGCCGGAACAATTATGGGACTGCTCTTCGCTCCGCACAAGGGAACCGAAACGCAGCAGATTATTTCCGGTAAGGTAAAGCATGCTATTGACAAGGCTTCCGAGTTGTACGAAAGCAGTGAGCATGACGCTGCCTACAATAACGATGCAAAAAAACGCTCACAGGAGATCATTGACACGGCAAGGGACGAAGCAAAAATCATCCTCAATGAGGCAAACAGCATTATCCGCGAAATCAAGGGGTATCCAAAAACCCAGGAAAACTAAGTAATGCTGACCTGGCGCAGTGTAAACACTGCTGAAGGCAGCAGAAGCAGACACGCATTGCTTCTGCTGCACGCGTTTCCGCTCTCTGCCGCCATGTGGCAGCCCCAGATTGAGGCGCTCGGCGAAACCGGCTTTACTGTAGTCGCACCCAACGCCTATGGTATAGAGGGGTCGGAAGAGAAGGAGGCGTGGAACTTTACCGATTACGCCCATGAACTTGCCGCACTTCTGGATTCGCTTGGTATTGAACGGGTAACTGTTGCAGGGCTTTCAATGGGAGGCTATCAGGCTTTTGAATTCTACAGGCTCTACCCCGATAAAATCACCTCTCTGGTACTATGCGACACGAGAGCTGAAAACGATACCCCTGAGGCAAGAGCAGGACGCGAAGAGTTTATCCGGGCTGTAGAACAGAAAGGAGCACATGAAGCTGCAGAACGGATGATACCGAACTTTTTTTCCCCATCTACCTACACGGCAAAACCGCAACTGGTCATCGATACGCGTTCCATGATTGAAAAGCAGTCGGTGCCGGTGATCAATGCTGCAATGCGGGCCATCATGACGCGCAATGACGCAACTCCGATGCTTGCAGCAATCCGCTGCCCGGTGCTTGTGGTTGTCGGTTCTGATGACAAGGTCACCCCCAAAGCAACTGCCGCTGCAATAAATGACCGAATTACAGGCTCCCGTCTCCTGGTGCTTCCGGATGCCGGACACCTCTCAAACCTTGAACAGCCCGCAGAGTTCACCCATGCGTTGCTCGGGCATATTGAAAATCTCATGGCATCGCTGTAAATCCCTTCTGAATAATACAAGGACCACAAGGACTTCAAGGACAACAACGACGAAGAAAATAGCAGGGGCGATCACGCAGGATCGCCCCTACCGCAATCCAGAATTCAGAATCCAAAATCTCTTCAGACTTCGAGGGAATCCAGCAGTTCGAAAAAGTTCGGAAACGAAACTCCAACCACGTCAATATCGGTAATATCGAAAGCGCCGCCTGTCGCACGACCGGCAATGGCAAAGCTCATGGCTATGCGGTGATCATCAAAACTGTCGAGCACCACCGACCCTGAAGGTGCTTGGTTACGACCGGTAACGACAAAACCGTCAGGGTACTGCTCACAAACAAATCCGAGACGCTCAAGATTAACCACAAGAGCATCAATCCGGTCGCTCTCCTTGGTCCTGAGCTCTGCGGCGTTGTGCAGCTCGAAACGACCGGTTGCAAAAGCCGATAACACGGCAAGCATGGGAATTTCATCAATGGCTATGGCGATAAGCTGCGGATCACTGATACAGAGCGGCTCTATCTCGGAAGTAGTGCTGACAAGAATATCACCGATGCTCTCTCCTCCGATCACTCTCAGGTTTTCAATGCGTAAACCCGCCCCTGCTGCCATCAGAATATCGAGAAAAGCTGCCCTTGTCGGGTTGAGACAGACATCCCTGATCATGATTTCCGATCCGCGGGCAAGCAGGCCAAGCGCAACAATAAAACAGGCTGCGGATGGGTCTGCCGGAATATAGAAGGGCTTGGCCTCAATTTGTTTTCGGCCCGGCACCACAATAACCCGTTCACCATTCTGCTCAAAACTCTCAAGACCGAGCATCACTTCGGTATGGTCACGGGAACGAACCTGTTCAATAATTCTTGATTCACCGTCAGCATGCAGCGCAGCCAACGCCACCAGTGACTTCACCTGCGCCGAAGGAACCGGCAGGCGGTACGCTATCGGCTTCAGCTCTTTGGTGCCGTTGATAACTATCGGTGCTGTTCCGGACGAAGAGAGTTCAATATCGGCACCCATCAAACGCAAAGGGTCGGCGACCCTTTTCATTGGACGCTTCATCAGAGAACTGTCGCCGATCAACTCGCTCTTAAATGGCTGTGCGGCTAAAATACCTGCAAACATGCGCATGGTACTGCCGGAGTTATTACACATCAAGGGTTCCGCCGGGAGCTGAAAACTCCATAATCCCCTGGACTTGATAACCACCCTGCGCTGCGTACGGCCATTGAGCTGAACGATCTCTTCCTGGCTAAGTGCTATGCCTGCTCGTTGAAGCACGCTGAGGGTTGACTGGTTGTCAAAACCTCCTGAAAAATTTGTGATCTCCGTTGTCCCTTCTGAAAGGGCACCGATAAGGGCTGCACGGTGAGAGATGGACTTGTCTGGCGGTAACGCGGTAACTTCCCCTTTGAAAACTCTCATGAGTCAGTGGATTGGTATTCACAAAAAAAAAGCAACTCCCGTAAAGGAGCTGCTTTGCATAACTACTCTGATCACGATGATCATGAATTGCGTTCTTCGTTTGCCCTTTGCGCTCTGCGCCTGCTTCTGGAACGTTTCAAGCGACCATCAATCGAAGGTTTAACGAAGTATGCGTTTTTTCGAAACTCCTTTAAAATACCTGCACGTTCGTACTTCTTTTTGAAGCGCTTCAGCATTTTATCGATTGATTCGTTATCATTTATCTGCACACTAACCAATGAAATTCACCCCCTTTTAAAAGATCAACGTCTTAGTTTTAGTTTAATAATATCCGTAATGCTCTCGGCGCTCTTCTCCTTTGCAGGAGTAACGCGCACATTTTCGAGAAGCTGTTTTCTGCCACTCTTACAAAACTCGACAATAATAACATAAGCACCGCTACCGGTCGACTGCTTCTCCCTGACAACTCCAACCTCACCAAGCGCCTGATGATAGAGTGCATCACCCTTGGCATAAATACCGTGCGGTGAGTATACCTGACACTCTTCCGGATTCAGTTCATCAGGACTGATATCCCGGTCAATCTGTATCTGCCACTCCTTGAGCAGATGAACCTGATTGCATGCTGCACAGCGAATCCAGTACTGATTTTCAGCAGCCGGAGAGAGAGCTGCCGCACCATTCTTGTTCTCCTTCCCTTTTTTAACAGGAGCAGTCGATAAAAACTCTTCGTCCTTCGGCTTGTTGCTCGGCATCCACTCACCCACAAACACCTTGTCGGTAGTCTGGCCGCATCCTTCACAGAAGCAAGCCTTGATCTTACCTTCCAAAATGAACTGCCTTTTTCTGGACTCTACCTTCATAGTATATTGCTGGTTTTTCACCCGCTCATCAGCCGTCGGGATCTTCACTCTGTTATCCAATTGAATGTAACGGTCCTCTGAGGTGGATTCCCGATATTTTTTCCTGCTGCAAGCGCAATATAGTCTACTGCACTTAAAAAAAAAGAGGAATGTTTCAAGAGTGCTTAGTTAAGAAAATCCACCCAAAAAAACAACCGGATAATTTCGAGGCCACTCACTTGTGGGTCAATGCATCAATAAGATCAGATTTAGTAAGCAGTTGAAGCCTTCCATCGGAGAGGCTGATCAATACCCCGGAGGCGCTTTGCTGCAACTTTTCGGATAGTTCGGAGATTGCCGCATCCGGCGGGCAGACCGGAAACGGCTGTTCCATGAACCCGACAACCTTGGAATTCATCGCCTCATCGTTTTCAATCAGTATGGAAAGAATCTTGTTTTCACTGATACTGCCGATCGGCGCGTTGTAGGAGACAATCGGCAACTGCGACACATCATTCTGTTTCATCATCTCGAACACTTCGGCCAGGGTATTTTCGGGGTAGGCGAAAATAAGATCCCTGCGGGCTTTGAGCTGCAAAATATCCTCGGCGGTAATCTGATCAAGTGCTGATTTCTGTTTGCGGTAAAATCCCCTTTTACGCATCCACTCATCGCGGTACATCTTGCTGAGATAGTAACCACCGAAATCATTCATCATGACAACAATGCAGTCACTCTCCGTGTAGCCCGCACCGCTCTGCAGTGCAGCCGACATAACCGCTCCCGATGCTCCCCCGGCAAAAACGGCCTCCATCCGCAGGAGTTCCCTGCCGCAGTTGAACGCAGCATAATCGCTTACCTGTATTATATCATCGATTACCGTTGGGTCCCAATAGGCTGACGGGTGCTGGGAACCGATCTCCTCAAGCTCCGAAAACAGAGGTGCTCCAGGGTTTCCGTTCCTGAAAAGAGCGGCATAGATTGAGCCCTGCGGCTCCACACCGATCACGTTAATTGCCGGGTTCTTCGCTTTCAGGTAACGGCCAAGGCCGAAAACCATCGCACCGGAAATCATGGGCACAAAAACATGGGTTACCCTTCCCTCCGTTTGGCGGTAAATCTCGCTGCCGGTTGCTTCAACGTGAACCTTGAGACTGACAGGATTCTCATACATCCCTGCAAAAAATGCATTGGGCATATTGTTAACCAGACTCTCGGCCACATTCTTGCAACTGCGTGGAGCACCCGGAAGGGCATCTGAAGGAGTAATAACCAGTTCAGCACCGATAGCCTTGAGCATATCGCGCTTCTCCCGCGATATTTTATCAGGCGCGGCAAGCAGCAGCTTGTAACCGCGACTGACACCGGCCATGGCAAGGGCAATGCCGCTGTTGCCATATGTCCAGTCTACAAGGGTCATTCCCGGATGAATCAGGTCGCGCTTTTCAGCATCACTTACAATCGCTGATGCCACCCTGTAGTAGTGGGAACAGGCCGGGTTCATATATTCGAGTTTAGCCATAACTTTCGGTCTGATATGGCGCGCCATTTGCTTGATCAGAATAAGCGGCGTCTCTGCTGCAAGCCCGAATATATCGTTGTTCGGCATCATAATGGCTGAAATGGTTTAACGTGGCAAGTTGGTCTGATCACCTGTTCAAGGGAAAATATACATTAATTGTACAATTCACGATACCGGCTGAATATGAGCGATCGATGGTTTGATAATCAGGTGTAAAATATGTTCTTTAACAGAAGGATACCCGTTTATTTGTTGCGCAATGTCCCGATTCGTCAGGATTTATGCGGTGCGTTAAGGTTGCGACCTTATAACTTCAAATTCTTCTCCCGATATGACTGAAAAAGAGCCGGACTCCGGTACAGGAAGCACTCCACCGGAAAACATGACGGAGGCCCTTGTTTGTATCGACCACTTGTTGTGGAATACCCGCCTGATCCGCAAACAGGTCGGCGAAACTCCCCGTATCATGGGTATCGTCAAGGCAAATGCTTACGGTCATAACGTCCACAAGGTCTCGGCAGCTCTTGAAACAATTGGCATAACGGATTTCGGTGTAGCCAACATCCATGAAGCCATTGAACTGAAAACCGGAGGTGCGCTGAAAAATCCGGCCTCCATTCTCGCTTTTTCATCACCGCTCACCTCTCATATCAAGTGTTTCCTGCAACACGATATCGACATGACACTCTGTGACAGCGAAACCCTGCAAGCTGCGGAGGAGATCGCGGCGGCACACAACAAAACCCTGTCCGTTCAGCTCAAGGTCGATACGGGGATGGGACGGCTCGGCACTCACCCCTCAATGGCCATGGAGTTGCTCCGTCGTATTGAGCAGGCAGAGCACCTGCAGCTCAGGGGCATCTATACGCACTTTGCCGACAGCTCTTCACCCGGAGGGTTTACCGCACAGCAGCTTGCGGAGTTCAAACGGCTCACCTCTGAATACGAACATGCTGTATCGCATACTTTCTGCAAACACGCAGCCAACAGCGGAGCTATCCTTACCGCACCCGGTTCCTGGCTCGACATGGTACGCCCGGGAATTCTGCTCTATGGTTACCACCCAGCGAAGCACACCCCCCTGCGACTTGAAGTGAAACCGGTCATGCAGGTTGAGGCAAAAGTCATTTTCATTAAAACCGTAGAGGAAGGAACCACTATCAGCTACAACCGGACATGGAGTGCTCCGACTCCCCGCTCTATCGCCACCATAGCTGCGGGGTATGCTGACGGTTATGCAAGAGTACTCTCCGGCAAGACAACGGTAATGATCAACGGCAAACCCTACCCCCAGGTCGGAACGGTCACCATGGATCAGATTATGGTTGATCTCGGCACTGAACATAATGTCAAAAAAGGAGACAGGGCAACCCTGTTCGGTTGGGATGGCCCTTCGGCTGAAGAGCTTTCAGAGATTGCCGGCACCATAAGCTATGAAACGCTCTGTTCGGTTTCGTCGAGGGTAAAGCGTATTTTCATATAAAGAGGGATCAATAATAGTCAAACACCTGTCATGAAGCATCTGGAAAATCTTGCTCGAAAGCTCAGCCTGACGAAAGCAGAGATTTCGCTGATCTCGATGCTTCTCGGGTTTCTGGTGCTGGGTGGGATCCTGAAAAATTTCCGGTCAATGGAGGAGACCGATCAGCTTGTCAAAAAAGCTGAAACGGCCCGACTGCGTGAAGCTGAAGTTGACAGCCTTATCCGGCTTGCAGCAATCGATCAGACAACCGTCAGGGAGGATGTACTTCAGGATGTTGCGGCGGCAGAGCCTGAAGAGTCTTCTGAAAAGCCTGCCGCGCACCGCTCTGCAGGGAAAAAAACCTTCAGTGGCACGATCGCCTTCAATAAAGCCGGCAAAGCAGAGTTGCAGAAAATCTCCGGAATAGGCCCGGTCATGGCCGGACGCCTGATTGCCTTCAGAGCTTCAAAAGGGGGAAAAGTAACGCAATTTCAGGATTTTCTCGATGTCAAAGGGATAGGCAAAAAAAAACTGGAAGTTCTGAAAAAACATTTTACCCTCGAATAATGAGCAAGAGTCAGATAGCCTGTTCTATTGATCCGGAAGAGTGCTCCATAGTAAGAGTGAAAACCTCCGGCAGTGACGGATACTGCCTCAGCGGGTGTAAAACCTTTCCGTTTGGCAGTAACACGCTTGCTTCACCGAAAAGCGAGCGGCTCTGGAAAAAGCTCTCGGAAGAGGCGGCCAGGTGGCCGGGTGAAGATCTCGCGCTCTCGGTTGAGCCCCGAGCCTATCTCCCTCTTCCCGCCAGCTTTCCTCTTGAAGCAACCCCTGAAGCTGCAAGAGCGTATTGCCGGATTGAGGCGGCGTACTTTTTAACCCGCCCCGAAGAGTATCTCTGTGACATTACGGGTTATGCTGACGGAAACGTTACCAACACAACGCTTGCAAAACAGCTGCTGCTCTTTTACCCTGCAGAACCCTTACGCAAAGTAACCGGATATTTTACACCAAATCACCCGATCAACTTCAGCGGTTCGACACAACCCCCGCTCCTCTACCTCTCAAAGCTTACCGGCAAAACGCAGGTTATCCTTGAGCTTGAAGAGAACCATATACTCTTTGCCATCGCGAAGAGTGGACAAATGGAAAGATTTTCGTACCGGAGGGTGAAAAACCTTGAGGAATCAAGATACTTCTCGATGAAGGAGCTGGTCGATAACCCGGTCTGCCGCGAAACCGAGGTTCAGGTTACAGGGAAACTGGCCGACAGGAGCATGATAAAGTTGATCCGCAAAGAGAGCTCAGTCAGTATGAAGCCGCTCGGCATTCCATCGTCAATCTCCATCAGTAATCCTGATAAATGCCGCTTCTCTTCCGCTTCTGCCGTTAAAGCCATCAGCACGGCGCTGATGACTCTGGATGGCAAGAGATGACCTACCCTTTTTTGGCGATAACCACTTCAGCAATCTGCACGGCATTGGTGGCCGCGCCTTTGCGCAGGTTGTCGGCCACAATCCACATGTTGAGGGTCCGGGGATGCCAGTAGTCGCGGCGGAGCCGTCCTACAAAGACCTCGTCACGCTCGTATGAGGTGAGCGGCATCGGGTAGAGGCTCGCCGAAGGATCGTCCTGCAAAATAATACCGGGTGCAGTACGAAGAAGCTCACGCACCTCATCGATCTCAAAGTCACGATCAAGCTCGATATTGAGCGACTCACCATGACCACCATAAACCGGAATGCGTACGGTAGTCGGAGAGACACTTATGGTGTCGTCACCCATGATCTTGCGGGTTTCGTTAACCATCTTCATCTCCTCCTTGGTATAGCCGTTATCGGTAAAAACATCGATCTGCGGCACGGCATTGAAGGCTATCTGGTGAAAATGGGTAAACTTCTCCTGCTTCTCTCCGGCCAGCTCGCTCTCAAGGGCGTCGCGCCCTGCCTTTCCTTTTCCGGTAACCGACTGATAGGTTGATACCACAACCCGTTTCAGGCCGAACCGGTCATGAAGCGGCTTGAGCACCACAACCATCTGAATGGTGGAACAGTTGGGGTTGGCTATAATGAGTTCAGGGGTGCCATCAGCCCTGAAAATAGCTTCGGGGTTGACCTCGGGCACAACAAGAGGCACATCCGGGTCCATACGGAACGCCGAAGAGTTGTCGATGACTATAGCGCCCTCTTCGGCAGCTACTTTAGCCCACTCCTTGCTGGCGGTGGCTCCGGCGGAAAAGAGTGCGATATCAACACCCTTGAAGACCTCTCTTGAGGGCACCTGTGTAATGAACTCCTTACCCTGAAACTTGACTGGCTGACCGGCACTACGGGGTGAAGCAAGTGGAATTATTTCGGTTGCAGGAAAATTCCGCTCTTCGAGAACCTGAATCATGGTGCGGCCGACAAGGCCGGTTGCACCCAGTACCGCGACCCTGCAGCGGGAATCCGAACTACTCATATCTTGTTTTCTATTGTTAGTTTAATAATTTAATATCAATTTTTTTGAATGATCGTTGAGGTACTCCGCATGGTCACGAATCTTTCCCTCCCTTGCATACCCTTCACACTCCATGCTGTAGGAGCAGAGCATATCAATAACCAGCTCCCAGTTATCCTCACGAACCAGTTTGTTGCGCACCTGTGAAACCATCGGCAACCCTTTGAGGTAGGTTGAGTAGTGACGGCGCATCTCAAGCACGCCATACTTTTCACCCTTGAACTCAACGGATAGTTTCAGGTGCTCCACAGCGGCATTGATCCTCTGGCGAAAGTCCGGCGGAGGAAGCGGGATTCCGGTTTGCAGCAGCTGTTTTGCTGCAGCAAAGATAAAGGGGTTGCCGATGGAACCGCGGCCGATCATCACCCCGTCGGCACCGGTTTCGGCAAACATACGAACAGCATCCTCAGCCGACCAGATATCTCCGTTGGCTATGATCGGTATGCGGGCATGCTCTTTGACTTCACGAATCCAGTTCCAGTCCGCTCTGCCTTTATACATCTCGCTCCGGGTTCGGCCATGCACAGCCAGAGCCTGAATGCCTGCACCTTCAAGACGGTGAAGGACATCAATAATATTGATTGACTCACGGTCCCAGCCGATCCTTGTTTTGGCTGTCACCGGAATATGTACGGCTTTCACCACCGCTTCGGCAATGAGGGTCATCTTTTCCGGCTCCCTGAGCAGGGCCGCACCGGCTCCCTTGCCGGCAACCTTTTTGGTCGGACATCCGAAATTGATGTCGAGATAGTCCGGCCTGAATTCTTCAGCAATAACGGCAGCCTCAATCATCGACTCGACGGAACTGCCGAAAATCTGCACGGCAAGCGGCCGTTCAACAGTATCGGCCCTGAGTTTTCTTACGGTCTTTTCCGCACCCCTGCGCAGGGCTTCGGCGCTGATAAACTCCGTATAGACAATGTCCGCCCCATGCTGCTTGCAGAGCTGCCTGAATGCCCTGTCGGTAACATCTTCCATCGGTGCAAGAATAACAGGACGGTCAATATCTATCGGTCCGATCTTCATGCCTACTCTTTATCTTTGACGATCTCCGCAGGCACCTTCATCAACTCTTTTACCTGTGCATGAATTTTTTTGAACAGCACCGGATCTTCACGAAGCGCTTTCTTGACGGTTTCACGTCCCTGGCCGAGCTTGTCAGGACCATAACTGAACCATGATCCGGATTTTTTAACCACACCGAACTCAACAGCCAGATCGATCAGTTCACCGATGACCGAGATACCCTCTCCGTAAAGAATATCGAACTCTGCCGTCCTGAAGGGAGGAGCGACCTTGTTTTTAACCACCTTGACCTTGGTCCGGTTGCCGATAATCTCATCGCCATCCTTGAGCTGGGCAATGCGGCGGATATCGAGACGAATGGAGGAATAGAATTTCAGCGCCTTGCCGCCGGTCGTTGTCTCCGGACTGCCGTACATGACACCGATTTTATCCCGAAGCTGGTTGATGAAGATACAGACACAGCTTGATTTCGAAATGGCACCGGTCAGCTTGCGCAGGGCCTGGCTCATAAGCCGGGCCTGAAGACCTACAACACTGTCACCCATCTCGCCTTCAAGTTCAGCCTGGGGAACAAGCGCTGCAACGGAATCAACGACGACAACATCAACCGCACCGCTTCTGACGAGTGTCTCCACAATGGAGAGGGCCTGTTCACCGGACTCCGGCTGACTGATGAGCATGGAGTTGATATCAACACCAAGCCGGCGGGCATAGGTGGGATCAAACGCATGTTCAGCATCAACAAGTGCGGCAATGCCACCCTCTTTCTGGGCCTCGGCAATCACATGAAGGGCAAGGGTGGTTTTTCCTGAAGATTCAGGACCATATATTTCTGTAACCCTGCCGCGGGGAAGGCCTCCGACACCGAGAGCAAAATCAAGGGTCATCGATCCGGTTGAAATGGAGAGTACCTGCATAACCGCCGAACTGTCACCAAGGCGCATGATAGAGCCCTTGCCGAACTGTTTTTCAAGAGCATCAACAGCGAGATTGAGTTGTTTGAGTTTTGCCGGATCGACAACCGGCGGCACACTCTGTTCTATTTTTTGGGTATCCATGGTACAAGTGTTAGAAAATTGGAGAAGAGCGGCTCCTTCAGATTACAATAGTCATAAGCGTTTCCGAAAGTTCCCGGTAACGCAGGTTCAACTCCTGCACTGAACGGCTGTTGCTGTATGAGAGCGGTCGTGATGAAATACGTATGCTTTCCAGACTGATAAATGAGGGCGAATTGGTAACAATCGACCAGATCTCCCCTCCGAGACCGGCCAGAAACCCGAAGGTGTCGGGAACCATGAAAACCGGGCCCATACTGCTACCGGCAAGGCTGCCGATGCGATCGAAAAGCTCCCGGAAGAGCAGGTTATGACCGACAACCAGATATCGCTCACCTGTCCGTCCTTTCTGCCATGCAGCAATATGCGCTTCAGCCACATCGCGAACGTCAACAAAACCGGTACCTCCTGAAGGACAGAGCGGCAACCGGCCCTGGTATATCAGACGAAGCACGTCGTTGGAAGAGCTGAGAGAAGCCGAATTGTTATGATCAACACCAATAACAACTCCGGGATTGACCAGCACAACATCAAGCCCTTCGGCCACACCGCGAAGTCCCTCAAGCTCTGCCAGATGCTTTGCCTCCATGTAACCATTCCTGCGCTGCCACTCCTGAAACGTTGTCAACTCGCTGGCAGGCGAACCGTCCTCTGTGGAACCGACAGCAGCGATGGAGCTGGTCAGTACAAGCCTCCGGACATTGTTCAAAATGCAGGCATTAACGACGTTTCTGGTTCCTACGACATTGTTTTCATAAAGCGCGTTACGGAAATTACCGGTGTAGGAGATCAGTCCGGCGCAGTGAAAAACGGTGTCAGCACCCCTGAACGCTTCATTGAGCGCGAGAGGATCAAGAATATCCGCCCGGACAACGTCAACCGGAAGTGATTCAAGAAAGGAGCAGTCCGAGCTTTGGCGGGCTATCACCCTGATGCTGAACTGCCCGGAGAACCGGGAGAGAAGCGCAAGAAGAATCTGGGAGCCGATATAGCCGGTAGCCCCGGTTATGACAATTGATGAGTTGGGCATGAAATGCTGAATATTTCCCTCTTTCTGCTCCCTTACCCACCCCCGGTGAAACTCCGGGAACAACCCTCTTTACTGATAGCGGGGCAAAATGTCCGATCTGCTCGATTTTCACTGCCTGAGAAATGCGCCCAGACCGGCAGGGTAAGTTTGACAGCAAAGCTTCACTGTTTATAAAAATAAGAATTAAAACTACATTGCATTCAATTCCGCTCATAAGCATCAGAAAAAATTTCGGTAATGACAAAAGAAAACAGGCTGTATCAGACAGCACCGGTTCAGCAGGAGCTTCTGACGAACGGATTACGGGTTGTTACTGATTCAGTTTCCCACGTTGAAAGCATTACACTCGGCATACAGATCAATGCAGGCTCGCGCGATGACCCGGAGAGTGCTCCCGGTCTGGCCCACTTCATTGAACATGCACTCTTCAAGGGAACAAAAAAGCGAAGCTATCTTGATATCGCAAGAAATATTGAAAAGCATGGCGGTTACCTTGATGCTTATACGACAAAGGAACAGACCTGCCTCTACCTGCGATGCCTGTGCGAACACCTTGAACCCTCCTTTGAACTGCTTGCCGATCTGGTCTGTGACCCTACCTTCCCACCCGAAGAGATAGAGAAGGAAAAAGAGGTGGTCATTGAGGAGATAAGCAGTGTCAACGATACACCGGAAGAGCTGATTTTCGAAGAGTTTGATTTGCGCTCCTTTCCCCTGCATCCGCTCGGCAGACCAATTCTCGGCAGCGAAAAAAGCGTCAGTGAATTTTCGGATAGTGACCTGAAGCAGTTCATGCGCCAGCACTATGTCCCCGGAAATATGATGATCACCGCAACCGGCAACGTGCCGCATAACGAAGTCGTCAGACTCTCCGAACGCTTTCTCGGCAAGCTTGAAGAGAGAAAGGGCGAGCCGTACCGTCGCCAGCCCTTTCTTGCCGAGCACTATACTCCGTTTGAGGTGACCCTTAAAAAACAGCTGTTCCAGTCACAGATCGTACTTGGCACAGCCATCGCCCGACACGACCCGATCTTTCACAGCCTTATGGTGCTTAACTCCATGCTTGGTAATGGCATGAGCTCCCTGCTCAACCTGGAGCTTCGTGAAAAACGGGGGTTGGCCTACAATGTCTACTCATCCCTGACTTTTTTTGATGATCTGACCGCTCTGAACATCTATGCCGGTACTGAGAGCAACAAAACAAAACTCACCATTGAGCTCATCAGGGAGCTGCTCCAAAGCGATGCGCTGAAGCATCCTGACCCGGAAGAGGTCGATGCGGCAAAAACAAAACTGCTTGGCGCCCATATCATGGGGCAGGAAAAGATGACACGAAGAATGTCGCAAACATCTTCAGACATTGCCTATTTTGGCCGATTTATTGGTCCGGAAGAAAAAACCGCATCGATCAAGGCGGTAACCGCTGACGATATAGCAAATGCCGCCTCGGCAATACTGCTTGGACCGCCCTTGTCGACACTGGTCTATAAACCGAAACGGTAAGCAGGCCTCTACCGGCGGTTGTCTTTTATTAAAGAGGAATAATTCGTATCTTCTGAACTTTACATTTTGCACAATTCCAATTAACCACAGAGAGCCTTGCAAAAGAATATCAAGAACGTCAGCGAAACCGAACAGGAAGTGGAAATAATCCTTTCCGCAGAAGAGTTCGGTGCCGATTATAACCAGGAACTGGAAGAAGCTAAAAGAACCATCCAGATCAAGGGATTCAGAAAAGGACATGCTCCTGCAAGCCTGATCAAAAAACTCGCAGGTCCGTCGATTGAGGCAAACATAGCTGAAAAACTGGCTTCAAAACATTTCGGTGAGATTGTCGAAGCCGAAAACATCAAGCCGGCAAGCCGCGCCCAGCTGATTGATTTCACCTTTACGCCTGATCTTCTGACCATCCGGCTCTCCTATGATATCCATCCTGAATTTGAGCTCAAGGATTACAGCGCCTACCCCTTCACCCGGAAAAGCTACTCGATTACCGATGAGGATGTACAGCGTGAAATAAATCTCATTCTCAAGGGTCACGGCACCATGATCACCGTGGATAAACCCGCAGCTGCGACTGACACCGTAATCGGTGATGTCATCCATATCAACGCAGCAGGCGAACCCGACGAAGAGCAGAAAACCGACAACCATCACTTCAACCTTGAGTATCTACCCGAGGATAACCCCTTCCGCAAAGAGCTGACAGGGAAAAAGGCAGGTGATGTCATTGAGGTTACTGCCGATCAGAAGGATGCCGATATAGAGCCAACCAGGTTCCGGGTAACCATCAGTGAAATCAAGCGCCTCGAACTTCCTGAACTGACCGATGAACTGGTCAAAGAGATCACCGGCGGACGGTTTGAGTCAGTTACCGACTTTACCAGCGATGTCCGCATACAGCTCACGCAGCACTTTGAAGCAAAATCCGAAGAGGAGCTGCTTGAATCAATCTCGGCAAAGCTGATTGAGGAGAATCCGGTACCTGCACCCAAATCTATGGTCGAATCGTTTTCAAATATGCTGGTTGAAAACGCCAAACGACAGATGGGCGGAAACTTCCCGAAATCCTTTGATGATGCCCAGTTCCGTCTGGCCATGAAGCCGAATGCAGAAAAACATGCCCAATGGCTTCTTATCAGCCAGAAAATCGCCGAACTTGATAAGCTTACCGTGACGGACGATGACATAAAGGCCTATGCAGAAAAAGAGGCAGGCAAAAATGCATCGATGAATGCTGAAGATCTTCTGAGCACCTACCTCTCGGCAGAGTTCAGGGATTACATCACCGACACCATTCTCAAAGAGAAGATCTATGAGATCATCAAGTCGAAAATAACGATTACCGAGGAAGTAACACCAATTCCGGTTCACCACGCCTGATCAGCACCAACTACAGTTAAAAAAGGCAGGAGTCCCTCCCGGAACTCCTGCCTTTTTCTGTTTCTGCTCTCCGTTCACTGTTTTTCTTCACCTCTGGCGCCGAACAACCCTTATGCGAGCTCCAGCAGCGCCGTAGCTACCGCAGCATGACGATCATGCGCAATTGAGATTTTGATTGAACACCCGGCAGGAAAAATATCGGCACGAAGAGGCCGCACAAATGGACGGCCGCGACTGTCATTGAGAATTTCAAAGCTCTTCCAGTGCACTTTTCCTGAAAATCCTGTACCAAGTGCTTTGACAACAGCCTCTTTAGCTGCAAATCTTCCGGCAAGGCTTGCAATGACCTGCGGTTTATGGAGGCAAAGATTGATCTCCTCTTCGGAAAGAAACTTTCTGAGAAACTTCATACCATACCGGCTGTATACCTTTTCGATCCGCTCAAGATCGACAATGTCCACTCCAATCTCCATGTTCCCTTCCATTCAAGCCAGATTGATCGTCATTGAAAGATCAAGAGCCCTCACGCTGTGGGTCAGTTCACCGATAGAGATATAATCAACACCTGTTTCGGCAACCTCGAGAACATTGAGCATACCGATATTGCCCGATGCTTCAAGCTGAACCGTGCTGCATGCGCTCCTGACATAATCAACCGCCTCTTTCATAAGATCCGCAGTAAAGTTATCAAGCAGGATAATATCCGGCATACAGACCAGCGCCCGGCTCAACTCATCCATGCTACGCACTTCGGTTTCGATCTTTACCTCAAGGTTCTGTTTTTCACGGTATTTCTGGGCCCGGCGAATTGCCTGGGCAATCCCTCCTGAAGCATCAATATGGTTATCCTTGATAAGAATCATGTCAAAAAGGCCGAAACGGTGGTTAACTCCGCCACCGATCCTTACCGCCTCCTTGTCAAAATAGCGCAAACCCGGCACCGTTTTTCGTGTGTCGAGAATCCTGGCGGCAGTATGGCTGATCCGGTCAACATAGGCTCTCGTTCTGGTCGCAATACCCGACATGCGCTGCATAAAATTAAGCGCGGTCCGTTCACCGACCATCAATGGCGCAACCTTCCCATTGATTTCAAATATCAGATCACCACGGTGAACCTCTTCACCATCATTTCGATGCAGCACAACCGACAGTTCCGGATCACAGGCGTTAAAAACCTGCTGGGCAACGTCAACACCACCTATAATACCATCCTCTTTCGCTTTTATCTGTGCACTACCCACCTGGCCGGGCTCAATGGTGGCAAGCGTTGTAATATCACCGGTATAGCGATCTTCCTCAAGGGCAAGCATAATGGCCCTTGAGCGGCACCCCTCATAAAAATCGTTCCGCGCCTTCATCATAATTGCCGCACTTGATACATTATTAAATAATTGTTCTCTCCCCGGCTGACTCTCCGGGCGATTTAAAGGTAACACTTTTTTACCAGAGAGCCCACGACCCTCTCACCCGCACTCCGGTCATCTCCGTCCGGTATTTTCCCGCCCTTTACACTCCGGAGAGGAAGAGCGGAGAATTTACTTTTTCAGGTTTTGATTTACGGGTTTTGTCATTAACATTATTAGCTTGCATGACATTGATCATCTGAACCTTATTTATGACACAGCACTCCCTCTCATGCGTCCGGCTGGTAAACATGGTCTTCTATGCTCACCACGGAGTCCTCAGGGAAGAGCATACGGTCGGTGCGAAATATGAAGTCGATGCGGAACTCTTTTTTGACTATACCGATGCAGCCAAACACGACGATATCACCAAAACCATCGATTACGGTGCGGTCTACCGCAAAATCAGGGCAGCGCTGACCCTCAGAAAATTCTTTCTCATCGAGGCGGTAGCCTATGAGATCGCTCACGAGCTCCTGCTCGACTTTCCGGTGATTGAACGTCTCTCCATAAGGGTACGCAAGAGGAACCCGCCTGTTGACGGTATCTGCGACTATGCCGAGGCTGATTACACGACATCCCGTCACTGATACTATGACGCCGCACAAGGTATTTATCGGAATCGGATCCAATATCGGAGATCGTCTCCACCATCTTCAGGAAGCAGTTGACCGGTTGAGCCTTCTTGAGAAAACAGCCGTGGTGCGAGTCTCGCATGTATATATGACTGAACCGGTAGGAGAGGCCGGCCAGAAACGGTTTTACAACGGGGTTGTTCTTCTTGACACCTCACTTGCACCTGAAGAGCTTCGCCGGCAGTGCAAAATTATCGAGCAGGAACTCGGCCGGCCTGAAACCTATCCACGCTGGAGCCCAAGGGTTATAGACCTTGATATTCTGCTCTATGATGATCTGGTGATCAGCACACCTGCACTAACCATTCCTCACCCCGAACTGCATTGCAGGAAGTTCGTACTTCTGCCTATGCTCGATATCGCCAATCCCCTCTATCCGGCAACCGGTGAGTGCGCCCTGCAGCTTCTCGACCGATGCAGCGACCGGTCGGTTCTGATAAGGGTAAGAGAGTCCATCAGAGTGTAAAAAAAAGGACGGACCGCCGAGAAGCCGTCCGTCCTTATAGAACGCTCTTTTTCAGAGAACAGAGTTGAAACTGCTCTCAGTTGGCAAAGGTGATGTTGAGGTTACCTTCTGCAAAATCAGCGCCTTCGGTCTTGCGCCCGACCAGAACATTCGGAAGAATAATGCTCTTGCGGAAGTTGTTGATATCGACCAGCAGCTCATCGCCCTTGATATTGACATTGAGCTTCGTTACCTCCACGTTGGGCAGATAGAGACTCAGCACATATTTACCATTGACTTTCTCCAGAACCTGGGTTCTCTCATTGGAGTAGAGAATATCCGCCGGATTTTTATCACCGAACATCTCCTGACTCAGCACATGAAGACGGTCGGTATTGATGATTTCGGCCGTAGACTGTTTCACCTTGAAAATCGGGACCGGATAGAAACAGTTATCGATCACACCGAGATATTTGGTCTGGATGTCAATCAGGCTCTGAAGGTATGAGTCTGTGGAGCTTGACGGAAGAATCTTGTTGACTACAGCAGCATCAAGCTTGTAACCGAAAAGATTGAGGTATGTCTGTACACGCAAGGCCTCCTTGATAACCATATTTTCAGGATTAAGCACAACCCGGAAAGTGGTTATGGACTTATCCTGAAGCATGGCATGAAGCTCTTTCATGTGCTCGTTTACCTCAGGCATGAGTTTGAAGATATTTTTCTTCGGCATGAACTTGCTCAGAAGCGGTGCCGCAAAACCAATCGCCTTCGAGTGCCAGCCGCCGATCTTGTCGGAATACCAGCCATAGGATTCCGGCATGCCAAGCAGTCTCATGGTCTCGCCTGTCGGCGCAGCATCAACAACAACAACATCATAATCTCCTGACTTGGCCGCCTTCCAGATATAACGAAGACTGATCATCTCCTCCATTCCCGGCATGATAGCAAGCTCTTCAGCGACCACCTCATTGGCGCCGTCATGCATTAAAATAGAAGAGAAATAAGAGTAGAGTTCATTCCAGTTCTCCCTGATTTCGGCAAGAACATTAACCTCCATGGCAAAGAGGTTCTTTTCAACTTCCAATGGTGTAGAGGAGAGCTCAACACTGAAAGCATCGGCAAGGCTGTGAGCAACATCGGTGCTCATAATCAAAACCCGTTGTCCTCTTCGGGCAATTGCAGTTGCAGTTGAGGCTGAAACGGTGGTTTTCCCTACCCCTCCTTTACCCAAGTAAAGAATAATTCTCATGTTGGTAATAAAACTATTGAGTGGAGTTGATCTTGATTGAATGCTTGTTATCGATGTTCAGACCCTTCTTACCCGTCATCCTCATCAGGGAGGCGAATGGCAGCAAAAGCTGCAGCTATCTCATCAGGATCCGGCATATCTTTCGCGCCTGGTTGTTCCGGAGATTTCCCCTCTTTTTTCCCCTCCTCGGGAACAATACTGATTTTTTTTCTTGCCGTACCGGCACCATTCTCTCCTGAAAGCTTTGGAGCAACACGATCAGGCGCGGCGTTTTCCTGAACAGAGTCATCGGTATGCAGCATATGCTTGACAATAGCCGGCTGGTTTTCGTCAAGAGTTTGAATGGATATGCTCTTGCGTTTCGGCATATCATCATCATCATCGAGATCGGCAAAAGAGCGGGCGCTCTTCATGCCGGATGCGGATGAAACGGTGGTAACTTTTCCCGATGAAGCTTCACGACCGAAACAGTCATCATTCCGGGTAGCACCATCTTCACTGCTGATCTTGATCTTCTTTCTTTGACCGGTCGCCTCATCATCATCAAAAGGATCGCGACGATCTGAGCGTGAAGAGTCTCTGGAAGATCCTGAATTGGAACTGCTCTTTTGAGAATTTTTTTTCGGTGAACCGCCAAAACTGGAAGAGAGCTTCATAAGCTTGCTTACCGAACCAATCATGCCGTCATTGCGGACAGCCGTCTTGACGATATTCATGATGAAACGCTCGGCCTGGGGATTATCCGATATACTGGTAAGCAGTTCAGTGATAGCCGAAAGCATTCCCGGCACATGCTGCAGGTCACTGCGCAGCTGATCACGAAGTTTGAAGGGTGCATCTCCAACCAGATCCTTCAGCGATTCAACAACTCTTTTCAATGAAGCCGGATCGGTGGGAAGAATGTTTTCGAGCCCCTTGAGTGCGTCAGCCGGAGAAAATCCACCCTGCCCATGCTCCTGTCCATGCGAAGCACCTGAAGGGGGCATTCCTGGCTGCTGAGCGCGCTCGGAAGGCGGATAACCCATATTTGCCTTGTACTGTTCAAGCAGATCCTGACCATAGCCAATATGACTCTCCTGCTGGGCCGGATCCGGTGCTGCTAATCGAAGCGTAATAATCTGGGGAATACAAACACTGCGAGCTGCTCTGAGGACTTCATCAGCAACTTCGTCCGGCAGGTTTTTACGGAAATTAAGGCCGAGATGCTCTTCTATGATCGACTCGATCACGGTATGCAGTCTTGAAATCTGTTCGGCTTCACGCAGTTCAACCATGTCAAAAATCACATAGACAGGATCTTTGTCCTCCCTGCGGATTTTCAGATTGAGCGTTGCAAAATCATGATCTTTATTGCGGCTGTTGACTGAAACCGTACCAAGATCAAATCTGTCGAGGAAGTCTTTTGCAGAACCCCGTGCCCAAAGATAAACCGCCTTGTCGGTATAGATCAGGTAGTCCTGAAATGCAATATTGCCGACACGTTCCTGATGTGATTCATAAAAGACCCCGTCAAAAAATGCTATGGGATTCTCCCCTGCATTCATAAGGCCTTTCTGAAAAAACTCGGTTATATCACTCTGCTCGGTCTGCCCTGAAACATACAAAGATATATTAGCCATTAACCCCTCTACCCGTTCACTTAACTCTTAATGGGACGTTGAAGCGAAATCTATTAAAATTTTAGAATAAACAGAAATTACTGATCCACAGAGCCTGTAAGCCCTCGTGATCAGTAATGGAACTCAAAAGAGATTTACGGCCGGAAAGCTGCCAGGAAAACACTCATGGAACGAGCTGACTTTGCTTTCAGCTTCTGCTACGGCTTGACACAAATAAAAAAAGGCAGTGAAACATTAAACTTTTCACTGCCTTGAAGAAAGAGGATCTCTATCTGCTTACTTCGCAAACTTTGAAGCAACTTCTTTTGAAGGAACAGCATAACCTGTAACCTCAGGTGATCCGCCACGAAGGCTTGTGCCTCCGCCCATGCTGCCATATGCATTGCGGTTGATTCTCATGGTGCCTTTGCCCAGTGAATCAAACAGCATACCAACAGTTTCCCAATGGCCTTCAACCATTACTTCAAAAATGCGGCCGGCTGCAGCCAGGATATCAGTAAAAACGCCACCACCACTCATAATTCCTCCTTGGAATTAAATTATTGGAAAGTTATCAGATATTTAAAACAGTATTCTGTAATCAATTTACAGTAATAAACGAAAAAACACAAAAAAAATTACAGGGACCAAAACACAATCAACTGATCAGCAATCAAACGATTCTATTTTCTTACCGGTCCTTTCTGAAATGAGCCGGTAAAATTCTTGACAGCAGTCGAGGCTGAAACCCCTACATCACCAACTGCAGTTGCTGCATTGCTCGTAGCATTCTCCACCGTTTCAACGGCGTTAGCGTAAAGCTCATTGGCTGTTCTTGAGGCATCCTTGACGGTAATTGCCACACGGTCAATAGTCTCCCCGACAACTCCACCGGTGTTGCCAAGCAGATTACCAATTCCCGAAGCATCAATAACAGCACCAACGGTACCGGTTACGGTGTCAAAAAGGCTTCCGGCAAGATTCAATCCCCCCACCACTGCGCTCTGTCCGGTCAAGAGAACACTTTCGGCAAGAAAAGTCAGGCGATCAGTAAATTCAAGTTCCTTGAAATCCTTACGCAGTTTCTGGTACGATTCCGACATATTTCCCTCCTTGGAAATGAGGCCGCAAAGCTGAGCCCCTGTTATGATATATAGCTAACAAGATTATATGAAAACAAGTTAAACATAAAAATCATCCGAAGCAAGCACTCTCGCACTACCCCGTCAAGCTCGCTGATTGTGATGACTTTTAGACTCATTTTGCAGACGGCTCTGCTCATTCCGGTCAAGATCAAAAGGAATATGGAGCCATTTATCCTTGAAAACAGCATTGCCCGGTTCAAGCCCGGTAAGACTGATTGGAAGCGTGATGATTTTCCGCTGATTACCGATCTGGACATAGAGCTCATCACCGGTAACCCAGACATCAATATCAACAGGATTGGCAAACATCAGCTTCAGCTGCACCTCATAGACATCCTTGATTCTGACAAACTTGATCGGCGGTTCATCATACATCATGTCAGAAGGATCAGTATCACCATACATATCCTTGGCAAAACGGTCGAGCGCCTCCAGACCGACAATTTCCCGCTCATACATCCTGAGTTTTTTAACCGGTAGCGGAGCAAAACCCTCCTCAATCTCGCCAAGATACTTCTGCTGAATAGTTTTCCACTTTTCAAGATAGCCGCTATCCTCCTCGGTGTCAAGCAACCTGTTGACAAGCACCATATCAACCTTGAATCCGTAAAGATTCAGATAGGTCAGAGCCCTCATGGTCTCCTTGATGGACATCTTCTCCGCATTCATGACCAGACGCACCGTTGATTTCACATTATCGGTAAGGATGTCGCGAATATCCTCAAGTTCATCAAAAACCTGGTCAACCGACTCTATGGCATCTTCAGGAGGCACAAAATGCGCAATCTTGTCAGACATTTTTGAAAGCGGCTTGCTGAGCGGGCGGATTATATATTTATTGACATTTTTGATAGCTTTCATTCCCCATGCAAGGGTATCAGGCAATGAGAGCAGCCGGAGAGTCTCTCCGGTTGGAGCCGTATCGAGCACCAGTACATCATAAAGGCCGGAAGCTTTATAGCGCTTTATTCTCAAAAGGGAAAAAAGCTCTTCCATACCCGGAAGAATGGTCATCTCATCGGTCATCACCCCTGAAACACCCTGGGCCATAAATACCTTTGCATAGTACTTCTGAACAGACTGCCAGTTCTGCTTGAGATCCACATAGGGGTTGACCTCGATGGCATGAAGGTTCTCCCGGATCTTTGTCGGTTCAGGTCCAAGAGGAAGGTTGAAGGAGTCCGACAGACTGTGCGCCGGATCGGTCGAAAGAATCAGGGTTCGATAACCCATGTCTGACAAACGGACCGCCGTAGCTGCAGATACACTGGTTTTTCCTACCCCGCCTTTACCTGTAAATGTTAAAATACGCATGAACCGAAGTTTGGAATATTTAAAGAATACGGGCAGAGAGTTCAAGATATAACTCTGAGCTTATTCTGCAAAAGATCAAACATACACAGTTCAATCGATGTTTAAAAAATATTATTCCGACTGTTTTATACCCGTTTTATCGAGGTCTGCTGGTACAGAGTACTTATGGTGCATTATGAAAAAGAGAAGGGGTTGGCAAACAGCTTGCAAATGACAGGGCAACTCTCTTTATTGATCTCTCAACGTCTATCCTCTTTTCACCATCTTATGAAATGAGTCCCGTTATGATCGAAACGAACGCCATTGCCGATATCCGCGCAACAATCACAGAAAACCGGCGAATCAGCAGCGATATCAGCATCATTACGCTGGAGTGCCCGGAAATTGCCGCCACGGCAAAACCGGGAAACTTTGTCAATATCAAGGTCAGTGACAGCACACAGCCACTGCTCAGAAGACCCTTCTCCATCCACAATGTGAGGGGCAGCTCAATTGATATCATGGTCAAATCAATCGGGAGCGGTACCGCCATCTTCAGCAACTGCGTTGCGGGAACTTCCATGATGGTACTCGGACCGCTCGGAAACAGCTTCAATACTTCCGGTCAGAACTTTGATACCGCTATCCTGCTGTCGGGAGGAGTAGGCACTGCACCGATGCTCTTTCTGGAGAGAGCACTTGCCCTTGACCAAAAAACGGTAATCAATCTGGTAGGAGGTCGAACAAAAGAGGATCTGATAGCCCCCGGACTTACCAACCTGATGTTCGCGACAGATGACGGTTCAGCCGGCTTCCGCGGAAATGTGGTTGAGCTGCTTGAGCGTGTACTGCCCACTCTTGAAACAAAAGGAGGACTCAAAGTGTTTGCCTGCGGGCCCAATCCGATGCTGAAAGCACTTGCAGGATGCTGCCGGCAGCATCATATCCCCTGCGAACTTTCTCTTGAATCGGTTATGGGCTGCGGCATCGGCATCTGCTACGGCTGCAGTGTTGAAATCAATACTCCTGACGGAAGCACACGCACTCTCCTGCTCTGCAAAGAAGGCCCCGTCATCGATGCTGAACTTTTTGTACTATAGAACACAGAGATATATCTTCAAAAAACATGGGAAAGGCATTCCCGAAAGCTTTTTTCAATGAACCCTGAAACACCATGGCAAGAGGACTCAATAAAGTAATGCTCATAGGCCGCCTTGGCAAAGATCCGGTTAGCCGTCAGGCTGGCAGCAACACCGTATGCAACTTCACCATAGCCACAAGCGAAACATTCAAGGATGCCCAGGGCTCGAAACAGGAACGGACCGAGTGGCACAACATTGCCGTATGGGGACGACTTGGGGAGGTATGCCAGCAATACCTGACGAAAGGACGCGAAGTCTATATCGAGGGGAAACTGCAGACACGAAGCTGGGATGACCCGAAAAGCGGCGAAAAGAAATATGCTACCGACATTATCTGCACTGATATGCAGATGCTCGGCGGACAGAGGGATCAGGGTGCCGGTATGGGCGGATACAATGAAGGCGGTGCATCGAATTACGAACGTCAGCCAGACAAAACTCCGCAACGCGATTATTCGCAGAGCGACTCTGACTATCCTTCCCCATCTGCTCCTCCATCTGCACCCCTGCTTGAGAACGACAAGGATGACCTTCCGTTTTAAAGAGAAAGTGCTGAGTACCGGGTTCTCTGCGCCCGGTGCTCAACACCTCCCAACAGGGCACCCCTAAAATCGAGTAAAGTGACAAGAAGGAGTTCAGGGAGAGCAACGACGAAGAGAAAGAGCAAGGCCTCCCCGATCCGGTCGTAATTCTTGTAATCCAGGGACAAACCTCTTTCCAATCAAAAATTCAGAATTCAAAATCCATAATCTCATCTTTAAATAAATGGATGCACTGAAAAAGAGTATTCGGGCCGGAACGATCGCTCCGGTTTATTTCCTTTACGGCCCGGAAAGCTACCTGAAGGAAGAGGTTGCGGAGATGATAAAAACGGCTCTCTTTCCTTCGGAGAGCGATGCTGCTGCCAATACGCATATCCTTTACGGCCCGGACCTCACTCCGGGAGAGCTTGTATCGAAAGCATCCGAGTACCCGATGTTCACCCAAAAACAGCTTATTATTATCCGGCAGTTTGAAAAAATCAAAAAGCCCCCGACAAAAGAGCTGCAAAAACAGCATGAAGAGAAATTCAGCCGGTACATGCAGAATCCGGCAGATTTCACTGTGCTTGTTATCGATGCCGACCAGATCGAGAAAAAGGAGCAGGAAAAACCACCGTTCAGCACGCTGAAAATGTACCGCAAAGAGTTTCCGGTCATTAAAAATCCGGATCTCTTTGCTTCCGACAGGGCCAAATCCTCCGGTTGGGAGTTCGAACCTGATGCGCTCAAGGCCTTCACGGCCTATATCCAGCCCTCCGCTCGGGAGATCTGCCATGAGATTGATAAAATCATTATGTATGCTTCCGCACGAACCGGCCTGAAGCTTATCACCGCTGCCGATGTGCTTGACTGCGTGGGCATATCACGTACCTACAATGTCTTTGAACTGGAAAAAGCTCTTGCAGCACGCAATCTCAGGCTATGCAGCGGTATCTCTCTGATGATTATGGATCAGGAGGGGCAGAAGGAGGGACTCGGAAACATCGTCCGGTATCTCGCCACGTTTTATATTCGTCTCTGGAAACTCTCTCTGCCCGAAGTCCGACAGTTGCCCCAGGCTGAAATCGCCAAAATTCTCGGCATGTACGGCAAGCAGGAGTACTTCGTAAAAAACTACCTGACCTACACCAGGTCGTTTTCACTCTCCGATACCGAGCGGGCAATAGCCGCCCTGAAGGAAACCGATGCCGCACTCAAAGGACTGCTCCCCTTCCCGGATGAAAAATTCCTCCTCCTGAAGCTCATGCAGAAACTGCTGGGGTGAATGGCAACCTTTTCAACTCCCGCTGCACCCTCTTTCTGCTCTTATATCTTCCATAAGTCCTACAGGACTTATAAAAGAAGCAGAATAGCTTTGCCCTGCATTACATCCAGCCCTTTCTCCGGTACCAGTCAATGGTTATGGCAACGCCTTTGTCAAGGGGGGTACCGGCAATAAAACCAAGATCGCGTTCAGCCTTTTCCGGTGAGCAGACCCAGTAGTCCTGGACAAGTTCATTGGCCTTATCGCGATTGATAAGTGGCGATTTGCCGGTCAATGCTCCGGCAGCACCAAAAAGGGTTCCGGCAAGAAAAACAAGAGGAACCGGAAGGGAGACGTTATAAAGCCTGCTGAAACCAAGAACCGGTCGGGCAGCAGCAATAACATCATCCCAGCTGAACGAACAGGGAGAGGTAAGATAATAGAGCTCTCCAACAGCTTTTTCAGCGCGGGCTGCCAGCAAAATACCTTCAAGAAGATCGTCAACATAGATCATGCTGAAACGCTGCCTCCCGGTTCTGCCTGCTGATATGAGCACCCCTTTTGCAAGCATCTGGAATACCTGCAGAATATCACGATCACCCGGTCCGTATACAGCGGGAGGACGAATAATGGTAACAGGAATATCGTTTGCATACTCCATACAGAGCTTTTCCGCCCTTAACTTGCTTCGCCCGTAGGCACTCACAGGGTGGCATTGCTCTGACTCCCTGACACCTGAAAGCCCATCCGAGGCAGGGCCGGCAGCCGTAAGGGAGGATACAAGCAGAAAGCGCTTGAGCCCGGGATTATGCCTCCTTACTGCCGTAAGCAGTTTCCGGACCGGCATAACATTACCGGCTTCAAAACCAGCTTCATCTGCTGCTTTGGTAACCCCGGCAAGATGTACAATCCGGTCAGCACCCCTCACTGCACCGGCAAGCGCTTCATCATCAGTGAAACTGCCCCGGATAATCTCGATCTTCCCGGATACGGGTGCTCCGGCACTTTCGGGACGAAGAAAAACTTTTATCTCTACCCCTTCCTTTTCAAGCAGACTCAACAGCCTCGAACCAATAAAGCCCGTTGAACCCGTCACTAATATTGTTTCACCCATATTCGCTTTTGTTCATTTTTATAAAACAGTTACGCCCATTACACGGCTCTTTCCGGTCTGAAAGGAAAAAAACCGGATCGTGTTTTGACAAAAAAAATAAAAAATTTGATACATTTCGGTTCAAGGCTAAAAGCGCCCTGATGAAACCCGGTCACCGACAGAAAAACAAAACAGTACGACCGTAAGAACAAGAAATTCCAGCTTTTTTTGTAAAGCTGAGATAAATTTGCATTCCTGTGGATAAAACAAAAGATTTATTTAAAAAATGTATTGAGTTTACCCTTGCCGATGAAGTTAAGGCTCAGGGTGTATATCCATTTTTTCATCCGATAGACGAAAATGAAGGGCCGGTAGTATCCTTTGCAGGACGAAAGCTCGTTATGGCGGGCTCCAACAACTATCTCGGCCTGACTGCAGACCCCAGGGTCAAAGCGGCATCAATCAAGGCGATCAACAAATACGGAACAAGCTGCAGCGGATCACGATACATGACCGGAACCGTCAATCTTCACATTGAACTTGAAGAGAAGCTTGCCGACTTTTTCGAGAAGGAGCGCTGCCTGCTCTTCAGTACCGGTTACCAGACAGGCCAGGGCATCATCCCTACCCTCGTGCAGCGTGGCGAATATATTGTTTCCGACCGCGACAACCATGCAAGCCTTGTCGCTGCCTCCATCATGGCGCAGGGTGCAGGAGCAAACCTTGTCCGATACAACCATAATAATATGGAGGATCTGGAGCGGGTGCTTCAGAAAATCCCTGAAACTGCCGGACGGCTGATTGTCTCCGATGGCGTCTTTTCGGTATCCGGTGAAATTGTAGATCTTCCCGAACTTGTAGCTTTGGCGAAAAAATACAACGCCCGCATTCTTATTGATGACGCCCATGCTGTGGGAGTTATCGGCAAAGGTGGCCGGGGCACTCCATCGGAGTTCGGCCTGGTAAACGAGGTTGATCTCATCATGGGCACCTTCTCAAAAACCTTTGGCTCACTCGGAGGATATGTCGCAGGCGACCGCTCCGTCATCAACTATATCAAACACAACGCATCATCGCTGATCTTCAGCGCTTCGCCCACACCGGCAAGCGTAGCTGCCGTATTGGCAACACTTGAAATAATCCGCAATGAGCCCGAGCTCACCGAGCGACTGATAGCGAATACCGATTACGTTCGCCAGGGGCTGCTTAAAGCCGGCTTCACGCTCATGCCCTCACGGACAGCCATTGTGACCGTTCTGATCAGTGACCAGATGAAAACATTGCTTTTCTGGAAAAAGCTGTTTGATGCCGGAGTTTATGTCAATGCCTTTATCCGCCCCGGGGTTATGCCCGGTCACGAAGCGCTGCGCACAAGCTTTATGGCAACCCACCGCAAGGAGCACCTCGACAAGGTTATCACCGAATTCTCCACCATAGGCAAAGAACTCGGGGTCATCTGAGCTGCAATTACATGGTTTATTTGAATTATCCCCGGCCAAAACCGGGGATTCTTTTTTCCTCCCCTCACCCTGATTTACGACACTTTCACCTGCACTTTTGCACAATTCCCTTTTTTTTTAATAAATTGGAAGTACTATGGCCATATGACGAATGATGTTCAGGTTATTGTATCAGTAGTGATTGCCGATATAGCGTGTTGATGATTATTGCAAAGCTGACAAAGATTAACAAAGTTTTATCCTGTTTTTTTTCGTTCGTATCATTGCAACCAGACAACACACAACCATGAAAACAAAACATGCGCAGAAGTATCGCGTTGCCCGTTTTGTTCTGTCGGCATTTTGCCTGACGGCTACACTGATGCCGCTCCCTGCCCTCGGAGCTGACTACGGCATAGTAAAAGGTAAAATCACCGACAAAGCAGACGGTGAAGGCGTTTACGGAGCTTCGGTCAGTATTGCCGGCACCTCTATAGGCACCACTACTGACATGAACGGCAACTTTACACTTTCCAGTGTTCCCGCAAAACAGCAGAAAATCTCCATCTCCATTGTAGGTTACGCTCCGGCAAGCCAGGTTGTTACCGTTGCTAACGGCCAGACCTACCAGATCAACCTGCAGATCGGTCAGACCACCATTATGGCTTCCGAAGTCGTGGTCGGCGCTTCACTTTACAAGCAGAACCGCCTTGATGTTCCGGTAACCGCCAACGTGGTCTCACAGGAAAAGATCAAGCAGCAGGCCAACCCGACTCTTGACAGAATAATTGAGGATGTTCCGGGTGTTGTGGTAACACGCGCAGGCGGACAGACCTCCTCCGGCGTTCAGGTCCGCGGCTCAAACACCTATCAGGGTGGCGGTATCGGCACCCGTGTAAGCGCACTCTACGATGGCTTCCCCATCAATGCACCGGAATCCGGTGAAGTCGCATGGTCTTCGGTCAACATGAATGCCGCCGACAAGGTCGAAATTCTTAAAGGTGCCGCAGCTACCCTGTACGGTTCAAGTGCCATGGGTGGTGTTGTAAACGTTTTCGGTCATCTTCCGGACAAACTCGAAGTAAAAGCCGGTTTGAATGGCGGCTTCTACGCTCAGCCCCCGTCAACCGACCAGAGTGTGTTTTACAATGACAAGCATACCCCGTGGTTCTGGAACACCTATGTCGGTTTCGGCAACAAGAGCGGAAAACTGAACTACAACATCCTCTACACAAGCAGCACTGATGACGGCTACCGCCAGAATGCCAATACGCTGCTGGATGATATAAAACTGAAAGCGCGTTACGACATCGATGCCAGCCAGTATCTTCTGCTCAGTGCCTTTTACAATCAGACGAAAGGCGGCTACGCCTATGAGTGGTATACCGGAGACAGCTTCACGGTATTCACCGCCCATCCTGAACGCGCTTATGATATCAATAACAGCTCATACTATTACGATGACATGATCAAGCGCAAGAATGCGCTGGTCGGCCTGAACTATGTCAACCTACTCGGTGACAATCTCAGTCTTGATACCAAAGTATTCTATACTCATAACGCAACCCGTTACGAATACAATACAACAAGTGCAAGACAGCTCTCTGTGCCAATTCCCTATTACAACAAGGCAGCGGGCGACTTTAACGAAACCTATTCCGATCGTATCGGTGTTGGAGCAAAACTCGACTGGAGAGCAAACGACAACAACCGTGTGCTTTTCGGAGCTGAGGGGAGTGTGGTAGATGTAACGACAACACAGCTTCTCGCCCAGTGGCCAACAGCCAATACTTTCGGCAATATCAAGGAGAATAACCGTGCTCTCTTTGTTCAGGATGAGTTGAAACTGACAGAGAAACTGACATCGCTGCTCTCACTCCGTTATGACTGGAGCGGCATCAATGCAGATATTGCACAAGTGACTTCAGCTACAGGTCCATGGGTTGCCATTCAGCACAAGTCGGTCGATGCGTTCAGTCCCCGTGTCGCACTCAACTTCAAGGCAATGGATGATATGTCCCTGCGCGCTTCCTGGGGCAAGAGCTTCCGTGCTCCATCCCTCTACGAACGTTTTGTTCGCAGTGCCGGGCCTTACACCGGCTCCCCGAATGCCGCGCTGGACAAGGAGACCATGACCGCTTATGAGGTTGGCATGTTCAAAGAGTTCGGAGACCAGCTCTCTCTGGATATAGCCGGATTCCTGAACAACTATGATAACCTTATCGAGTCTGTCATATCACCCGGTAACAAGTTTGAATACCAGAACATCACAAAAGCACGTATCTATGGAATCGAAACCGGCCTGAACTACAGACCGGCAAGTGACTGGGCATTTAACGTTGCATACACCTACATGGTTGCCAAAAACCGTTCCTATGTTACAAACCTGAATGATATGCAGCATCTCAATCCTGATCCATTCTGGCTCCCCTACCGGCCTGAGCATACCGCTTCAGCCGGAGCAACATGGAAACCAACCGGCAAGCTTTCGCTTAATGTGAACGGTCGCTATGTCTCGCAGTACAAATCAGTCAGTTCACATCCAAACTCGACCAGAGCCAACTATCCTGGTGATTTTGTGATATTCAATACCGGTCTGAAGTATCAGGCTGGCGAAGCCGCTTCGGTGAGCCTGCTTTGCAAAAACATCAACAACACACAGTACGAAGAGGCCGAATGGTTCCGTGCTCCGGGACGCAGTTATGTTGCCGGTGTAGATTTCACCTTCTGAGAGATCCGCAGGCACTTTAGCTATCACTTGTGACGCCAGCCCCTCCCCGAGAGGGGCTGGCTTTTTTAATCGTTAGCATTCATCAAGGGATTTTATTACATTTTCAATCCTGTTACAACCACATCAAACGCACATCTTTTGTAATTCTATGCACGATAAAATCAGAATTGCCGCTATTGTCGGGATGGAGCAATGCAATCAGCGGGTATGGCGCGAGGTCACGGCTAAAATTTCCGCACATGCCGAATTGACCCAATGGACCGATCAGGACCTTGAGCATCAGAATCCTGAAACAGCTGAAGCCATCCGCAATGCCGACTGCATTTTCACCACACTGATACAGTTCAAGGGACAGGCTGACTGGCTTCAGGAGCAGATCGAACAGTCAAAGGTGAAAACCATCTTTGCCTATGAGTCTATGCCTGAAGTGATGCAGATGACAAAAATAGGCAGTTATGTCGTCTCCGGAGACGGAAGCGGCATGCCCGATATCGTCAAGAAGGTTGCCAAGATGCTGGTAAAGGGACGCGATGAGGATGCACTTTACGGCTACATGAAGCTGCTGAAAATCATGCGCACCATGCTGCCCCTCATCCCGAAAAAGGCAAAGGATTTCAAGAACTGGATGCAGGTTTACACCTACTGGATGAACCCGACCACTGATAATCTGGCATCGATGTTCAACTACATCATGGCAGAGTACTTTGAGGCGGGAGTCAAGGTTGAAAAGGTGGTTGAAGTACCAACAATGGGCTTCTATCACCCGGATGCACCGGAATACCAGAAGGATCTCCACCACTACGAAAAATGGCTGCACAAGCATAAGAAAGGTTCTGACAAAAACAGAAACATCGGCCTCCTTTTTTTCCGCAAGCATCTGTTGCAGGAGAAGGAGTATATCGACAATACAATCCGGGCTATTGAAGCAAAAGGGCTCAACCCCCTGCCGGTCTTTGTTATGGGTGTTGAGGGTCACGTTGCCGCAAGGGAGTGGTTTACCCACAACAACATCGACATGCTCGTCAACATGATGGGTTTCGGCTTTGTGGGTGGCCCGGCAGGCGCAACAACACCTGGCGCATCATCAGCCGCACGTGACGAAATTCTGGGTAAAATCAATGCGCCATACGTTGTTTCACAGCCGCTCTTCATACAGGATGTGGCTTCATGGAAATCGCAGGGTGTTGTACCGCTTCAGTCAGCCATGACCTACTCACTGCCGGAAATGGACGGTGCCGTATGCCCGGTTGTGCTCGGCGCCATCAAGGATGGCCGTCTTCAGACTGTTCCTGACCGCCTTGAACGGCTTGCAGGAATCGCCAAAAAGTTTTCCGAACTGCGTCAACTTCCAAACAAGGCGAAAAAAGTTGCTCTTGTAGTCTACGACTATCCGCCCGGCATGGGTAAAAAGGCCAGCGCTGCACTGCTTGATGTACCGAAAAGTATCTACAATATTCTGTTGACGCTACGTGCTGAAGGGTACAATGTCGGCGAACTGCCGGAATCACCGGAAGCTCTGCTTGCGATGCTCGACAAAGCAACCGATTACGAAATTCAGGCACATGAGCAGGATTGCTTTGCTATTGACCGAGATACCTTCAACAGCATCACCAGCTCAAGAGAGCGCGAACGCATTGAAGGACGCTGGAGCGGTTTCCCCGGAGAGATCGGACCGATCAAGCCCGACAAACTCTTTATCGGCGGACTCACGCTCGGTAACATCTTTATCGGTGTTCAGCCGCGCCTTGGTATCCAGGGTGACCCCATGCGCCTGCTCTTCGACAAGGAGAACACGCCGCACCATCAGTATATAGCCTTCTATCGCTGGATCAGCCGCGTCTTCGGCGCCAGTGCCATGGTGCATATCGGCATGCACGGCACGGCTGAGTGGATGCCCGGCCTTCAGCTCGGTGTAACCGGTGACTGCTGGTCTGACGCCCTGCTCGGTGAGGTACCGCACTTCTATATCTACCCGATCAATAACCCGAGCGAAGCCAACATCGCCAAGCGTCGCGGCTATGCCACCATGATTTCGCACAACATTCCTCCGCTTGCCAGAGCCGGCCTCTACAAGGAGTTGCCTGCTTTCAAAGAGATGCTCAATGACTACCGCGAGCGCGGACTTGAAAAGATTGTGGATGTCGAAACCGAAGAGGTCATTCTCACCAAGGCGCAGCAGCTCAATCTGACTGATGACTGCCCGCGCATCGAGGGCGAAAGCTTCCAGGACTATATCAGCCGTCTCTACACCTACATGATGGAGCTTGAAGGACGCCTGATCTCCAACTCGCTGCACGTCTTTGGCGAAACACCGAAGCTTGAAACCCAGGTAACAACGATTACCGAATACCTGAAAGTACGCGGCAATGAAAAATCGCTGCCATCCATCATCATGCAGGCTATCGGTGAAGACAAACTCTTTGGCGATTATGCCTCGCTCGCAACCCGCGCCCGCAAGGGAGAACCGCAGGCCATGAAGGCCCGTGAACAGGTGGACGATCATACACGCGAGTTTATCCAGCAGACCATTTTCGGCCAGAGCAATCCGGCAACTGTCTTTAACGTGCTTACCGGCGGAGCAAAAATTTCGCAGGAGATGGGTGAAGCCATAAAAACCGCACTCCAGGAAGGAGTTGCTCTCAAGCGCGCGCTGGAGGACAACAGCAATGAGATGAAGGGATTCCTCCGCGCCCTTTGCGGCCAGTATATCCCGTCGGGCTCAGGTGGTGATCTGGTGCGTGATGGAGCAGGGATTCTGCCGACCGGACGCAACATCCACGCCATTGACCCCTGGCGCATTCCTTCGGAACTGGCATTCAAGCGCGGAAGGCAGATTGCCGACTCCATTATCAACCGCCACGTCGAAGAGAACAACGGCGAGTACCCGGAAACTATTGCACAGGTGCTCTGGGGACTTGACACCATAAAGAGCAAGGGTGAAGCTGTAGCCGTCATCATTCATCTCATGGGAGCTGAACCGGCATACGATGCACAGGGCAAAATCAGCCACTACAGCCTCGTGCCTCTCGAAAAGCTCGGCCGTCCGAGAATCGATGTCCTGATCCAGATCAGCTCAATCTTCCGCGACACCTTCGGAGTCCTTGTCGATCACCTCGACAAACTGGTAAAGGATGCCGCAAAAGCCATAGAGCCGCATGAGATGAACCATATCAAAAAGCATGTGGATGCAGCACTCAAAGCGGGAAGTGATTTCGAGAGTGCAACCTCGCGTCTCTTCACCCAGGCACCCGGAGCTTACGGTTCACAGGTTGAGGAGCTTGTTGAAGATTCCGCATGGGAGTCCGAAGAGGATCTTGACAATATGTTCATCAAGCGCACCGGTTTTGCCTACGGCGGCAACCGTTACGGTGACCAGCAGACCGATATTCTCAAAGGTCTGCTCAGTACGGTTGACCGGGTTGTCCAGCAGGTTGACTCGGCAGAGTTCGGCATTACCGATATTGACCGCTACTTCTCCTCATCGGGAGCACTTCAGCTCTCTGCCCGACGCCGCAACCCGAAAGGCGACAATGTGAAACTGAACTACGTAGAGACCTTTACGGCCGATGTTAAAATCGACGATGCCGACAAGGCGCTCAAGGTGGAGTTCCGCAGCAAGCTGCTCAACCCGAAATGGTTTGAGACGATGCTGGAGCAGGGACACAGCGGAGCTACCGAAATCAGCAACCGGTTTACCTACATGCTGGGGTGGGACGCCGTCACCAAGGGCGTAGACGACTGGGTCTACAAGGAGGCTGCTGAAACCTACGCAATGGACCCGAAAATGCGTGAACGCCTGATGAAGGTCAATCCAAAAGCCTTCAAGAACATTGTTGGCCGTATGCTTGAAGCAAGCGGCCGAGGAATGTGGAGTGCCGATCCGGAGATGATCGAAAAACTTCAGGAGATCTACTCCGATCTCGAAGACCGTCTGGAAGGTATCGAGGTGTAAGCCGCATTACACAAAGATCATTAAAACAAAAAAGCACGGTTTACCCCGTGCTTTTTTGTTTTAATGAAAGAGAAGTGGACGAAGAAATGGTAGACTCTAATGGACAGAGTGGACAAGAGTAAAAAGATTTTGCATAGCGGCGGAGGCCGGGAATTACAGCACCTCTATGACTTACAGGACTTATGGGAGATTGAAGATCCTGAAAGAAGGTTTAGCTTGAATTGATTGGTTGCACTGATAATTCTCTTCGTCGTTGAAGTCACTGCTGTCCTTTACAATCCTTGTCTTTTTAGACAAATCTTCTCAGCACCCGGCACTCCTGAGAAAGCCTGTTTCTTTATTATCAGGCCTTTTGGTATATTACTTCTAAAACAACCCCTATGAACAAAAGGCACTGCAATATAGCACGCAACATCTGGCGTTCAATTGAGGTGTTCCTCTTCTTCGTAGTCTCCGTTGTCGGCTTTAACCTGCTTGTCAAGACTTCGTCACTAAACTCCAAGTCAAAAACGAACTCTCTCTCTGAGGGTATTGTAGCTTCCGGAGATCGTTCACTTCCCGGTATTTCACTGCCCCCTGGTTTTGGAATTGATCGTCTGAGCGGGTTATTAAACGTTTCTCTCGGTTCAGAGAGATCCCATCCTTCGTTTCCCGGATTCACTTCCATACTGCATATCCCTTATCATACCCTTCAGAGCTGCATCCATATCCTGAATAACCGGATAGTTTCAACACCTTCATATCTCGGTAAACCCTCCAACCTCTTCCAGCAGAATCGAATCCTGCTGATCTGATACCTCTTTACGCTCCCAGCTCTTCAGCTGCCATTGCAGCTATCTGAAAAGAGTAACGCTTCACGATGCCGGACACCTCAAAAGAGGGTGGAAGCGTTTGGCAATCACGTTCTATAAAGAGGTTTACCCTATGCGTTTTGTATTTCTGACCATGGAAGCCACCAATAACAGCACCCTCAAAGCGGCTGCCGGTGAGCTTAACAGGAAGTTCCAACTCGATCTGGAGGTTTCAGTCTTCAGTCTCGGACTCCATAACAGCGTTAAACTCTGGGAAACGCTTGAAACAGCCTTGCCAAATGCCGATTTCGTGTTTGGTTCAATGCTCTTCAGCGAGGATATTGTTCGACCCCTCGAAAAGATGCTGAACACACTCTCATGCCCGGTGTGCATGATAACAAGCAATCCCGCCCTGGTTTCCCAGACCAGGCTCGGTCGTTTTTCGCTTCGCAAACAAAAAAAGGATGAGTCGAAGGAAACCGGGATATTCCAGCAATGGGCGGCTAAGCTGAAACCAAAACAGAGCCACGGTGAGAGCCAGCGCCAGCTGGCACTCGTAAGAAGCGTGAGCAAAATCATGAAGCACATCCCTGGGAAGGCTCGTGATATCCATACCTTTATTGCTGCACATCAGTTCTGGCTGAATGGTTCACAGGAGAATCTGGAACGCTTTCTCTCTCTTCTGGTTGACCGGTATGCTCCCGGATGGAAAGGGAAACTGCCGCAGGAGGATCCGCTCTTTTATCCCGATGCTGCCATCTGCCATCCCGAAGCGCCCGAACCATTTTTTACGGCTTCCAAATTTCTCGACTGGCAGCAAAAAAAGAGACCGGAGCTCAAGCTCGGTCCTGTAGCAATCCTTGCCATGCGATCAACCGTACTGAGTAAAAACACGGCGCACCTCGATGCTCTGGTTCGATCGTTTGAGAGGAAAGGGATCAACAGCTTTATCGCCTACAGCGGCGGGCTGGATTTTCGCCCGGCACTCGAACAGTTTTTCAATCCTGAAACACCCGGTTCACTGAAACCCTCACTGCTGGTAAACGCCACAGGATTTTCTCTTGTAGGGGGGCCTGCTGAAACAAAGGCTGCTGAGGCGGTTGCCGTGCTGAAAAAACTTGATATCCCCTGCTTCAATCTCATACCGCTCTCTTTTCAGCCCATCGAGCAGTGGCGTGAAAGCATGCTTGGCCTGACCCCACTGCAGACCGCACTGAGTGTAGCTGTGCCTGAACTGGACGGCACCATAGAGCCACAGGTCTATGCCGGTACAGAAACCGGAAGTGAGCAGACCGTTCCGCTTGTGCAGGAGATAGAGATCATTTCCCGCAGAGTCCAGCGACTGCTTAAACTTCAGCAGTCACCGCTGGCCGACAAAAAAATTGCTGTCGTTCTCTTCAATTTTCCGCCAAATCTCGGCAATGCAGGAACGGCTGCCTATCTCAATGTTTTCGAAAGCCTGCACCGCCTGCTCCTCGAAATGAACGCGGCAGGATATACCGTAGAGGTACCGGAAAGCGCTGAAGCGCTTAAAGATCTGCTGCTTGAGGGGAACCGGCTCATCTACGGCACTGACGGAAATGTGGAAGCCCATCTCCCCCTGGAAGAGTACCGAAGGCTCTTTCCGGCCTATGAGCGTATTGAGCCCTTCTGGGGCGACGCTCCGGGCGAAATTCTTAACGACAAAGTCCGTTTCCATATTCTCGGCTGCTCACTCGGCAATATCTTTATCGGTCAGCAGCCAAGTTTCGGTTACGAACGCGACCCGATGCGTCTTCTCATGGCCAAAGACGCAGCTCCGAACCATGCCTTTTCCGCCTTCTACACCTGGCTTGAACACGTTTTCAATGCTGATGCGGTTCTTCACTTCGGTACCCATGGAGCTCTTGAGTTCATGCCCGGCAAGCAGACCGGTCTTTCAGCCGCATGCTGGCCAAAACAACTGATCGGCTCTCTGCCGAACTTCTACTGCTACTCTGTCAATAATCCAAGCGAAGGTGCAATTGCCAAACGCCGGGGATTTGCCACCCTATTGAGTTACCTCTCCCCTCCGCTTGAACATGCCGGTCTCTACAAGGATTTGCGAAAGCTGAAGGATCTGGCTGCTGCTTTCCGCACGGCATCTTCCGATGAGCTGCTTCTTGAGATCAGGGAGCTGGCTGCCGCTCTTGAGCTCGACACCGCCGTGAATGAGTCAGAGACCGGGGAGTATATCACGCGGCTGCAAAGTGAACTCTACACCATAGAGGAACGGATGATTCCGCTCGGATTGCACATCATGGGTGAAGCGCAGGCACCAAACAGCCTCATTGATCATCTCACGCTTCTCTCGGCACACAGCCGCCCCGAACTTGACGGGATTTCACTCAACGAACTGATCTGCCGTCACCTGCACTATGACTTCCATCAACTGCAGGATCTTATGGGAAGTGACCGGGATGCACAGGTAAAATGGCAGGAAGTATCAGCAATCGCCCGTGAAGCAGTCAGGCTCTTTATAGGACATCTTGATCCTGAAAACCACCCCGATCTGCCTATAGCAAGGCTGCTTGAAGGAAGCCTTGCTGTCAGAATCACGGACGCTGATAACTATCTTCGTCGTGAAACCGGTATCAAGCCCGCAGAACTCCATCGCCTGTGGCACTTCCTGAACACAGTACTGATACATCTTGCCGACAACCGGGAACTCAAGGCTGTGCTGCACGCCCTTGAGGGAAAATTCACCCCTCCATCTCCCGGCAATGATCTGGTTCGCAATCCGGAGATCGTTCCGACAGGCCGTAACATTCACAGTCTCGACCCATACACGATCCCCTCCTCGTTTGCACAGCAGAGCGGGAAACGGCTTGCTGAAGAACTCCTTCTTCACTACCGGGAGGAGAGTGGCGAGCTGCCGGAATCCATCGCCCTGATCCTCTGGGGAACGGATAACCTCAAAAGTGATGGCGAGGGTATTGCCCAGGCACTCTCACTCATGGGAGTAAAAACCAAAACCGATGAACTGGGCAAGATCAGCGATGTCGAACTCATTCCCCTCAGCGAACTTGGTCGCCCGCGCATTGATGTCGTCATAACCATCAGCGGTATTTTCCGCGATCTGCTCTCCTTGCAGGTTCGATTGCTCGACAGGGCGGCACGGATGGCCGCGGCAGCAGATGAGCCGGAAGAGATGAACTTCATACGCAAGCATGTGCTGGCGGAGATGCAGGAGAGTGCATGCTCCTTTGAGGAGGCCTCGAACAGGGTCTATTCGAACGCTCCCGGAAGCTACGGTGCAAATGTCAATCACCTGGTGGAGAGCAGCAGCTGGGAGGAGGAGAACCAGCTTGCCGATGCCTTCGTCAGTCGCAAAAGTTTTGCCGTAACCCCGGCCGGAGAGTGGCAGGAGTGCCCTCAGGCCCTTCGCGCCGCACTGAAACATGTGACCCTCACTTTCCAGAATATTGACAGCTATGAAATCGGTATTTCTGATATTGATCATTATTATGAGTATCTTGGCGGAGTTTCAAAAACCGTGGAGCAGCTGAGTAAGGCAAAACCGAAGGTGATGGTGGGCGATATCAACGGTACGGGTAAAAAGCAGAGAATCTGTTCGCTTGAAAAAATGGTCTCGCTTGAAGCCCGCACCAAGCTGCTCAACCCGAAATGGTACGATGCCATGCTGGAACACGGTTATGAGGGAGTTCGTGAGATTGAGTCCCATCTCAGCAACACCTATGGATGGAGTGCTACGGCGTCAGCAGTAAAAAACTGGACTTACGATCAGTTCAGTGAAACATTCCTCCAGGATAAAGCCATGCTGGAACGCCTTACAGCTCTTAATCCGCATGCCACCATATCGATGACCCGGAGGCTGCTTGAGGCGCACTCTCGTGGATTCTGGGAAGCAGACGAGGGAACGATCGAGGAGCTGCAGGAGCTCTATGCAGACCTTGAAACAAGAATCGAAGGGGCTCATCAGTGAGTGCCTGCAACTTTTATTAACTACATCACGAAACATCAAAACTTTTACCATGAGCAGTTCCTCTTTCAATGCTGAAGAGCACAAAAAAATGCTCCGTTCGTATTTCAATGGGCAGGGCTTCCAGCGCTGGGCCTCCATATACGGAGATGACAAACTCTCCTCCGTACGCAATACCGTCCGTCAGGGGCATGCGGTCATGATGGACAAGGCATTTGACTGGTTGCAGAAACTTGGACTGCCGAAAGGAGCAACCGTGCTTGATGCAGGATGCGGTACAGGACTTTTCAGCATCAGACTTGCAAAAGCCGGTTATAAGGTAAAGTCGGTAGATATAGCCTCGCAGATGGTAGGAAAGGCAAAAGAGGAGGCCATAAAGCAGGGTGTCGACAGAAACATCGAGTTTGAAGTCAATACCATTGAATCGGTCAGCGGCACCTATGATGCTGTGGTCTGTTTTGACGTGCTGATCCATTACCCTGCAGAAGGATTTGCCGAGGCCTTCCGGAATCTGAGCAGCCTGACAAAAGGGTCGGTTATTTTCACCTACGCTCCCTATAACAATATTCTTGCTTTCCAGCACTGGATCGGAGGCTACTTCCCAAAAAAGGAAAGGAGAACAACCATCCAGATGATCCGCGATGAGGAGATGCAACGGGCAATGGAAAAAGCCGGCATGCAGGTGAAAAGTCGCGAAAAGATCAGTTTTGGTTTTTATCACACCATGCTGATGAATGCATCTCACAAGTAGAAGAGGTTTATGTTAAAACCATAAGAGATTTTTCCAAATAAATTGTAAATTAAAAGTCAAGGGATTTTTTTCTGGCAGATCGGCGTTCCCGTTACCGCGTAAAGAGATTCCTATTTTGTAAAAAACATATCTGGAGGGTGAAGACTGATGAAAATACTGATGGTTCAGCCAAATTATCATTCAGGTGGAGCTGAAATTGCAGGTAACTGGACGCCAAGCTGGGTCGCCTATATCGGCGGCGCCCTGAAACAGGCAGGATTTGACCAGGTGCGCTTCGTTGACGCCATGGCCGACAATCTTGAAGACGATCAGATTGAAGAGATCATCAGAAAAAACAAGCCTGATGTTGTGATGGCCACCAATATTACCCCATCTATCTTCAAGGCACAGGATATCATGAAGGTCGCCAAAAAGGTCGACCCGAAGATCAGAACCATCATGGGTGGTATTCATTCCACCTTCATGTACCCGCAGGTACTGAGCGAGGCACCGGAAACCGACTACGTGGTACGAGGTGAAGGCGAAGAGGTAACCGTCAACCTCATCAGAGAGATTGCCGCCGGTACCGACAGAGAGAACCGTGCAAACATCACCGGTATCGCCTATCTTGATGACGAGGGCAAGGTGTTTGCAACCGCAGCACATCCGGTAATCGAGGACCTCGATACCCTTACCCCCGACTGGAGTCTCTACGACTGGGATAAATATATCTACACCCCGCTCAACTGCCGTCTTGCTGTACCGAACTTCGCAAGAGGATGTCCCTTTACCTGTACCTTCTGCTCACAGTGGCAGTTCTGGCGCCGGTACCGTGCACGCAGCCCGAAACTTTTTGTTGACGAAATCGAGGTGCTGGTCAAAAAATATAACGTTGGATTTTTTATCCTTGCCGACGAAGAGCCGACCATCAACAAGCAGAAGTTCGTTTCACTCTGTCAGGAGTTGATCGACCGCAAACTCAACGTCTCCTGGGGTATCAACACCCGCGTGACCGACATCATGCGTGATGCCGACCTGCTTCCCTTCTTCCGCAAGGCGGGCCTTGTGCACGTCTCGCTTGGAACCGAGGCTGCAAGCCAGATGAACCTGAACCGGTTCCGTAAAGAGACAACCATTGAGGAGAACAAGTATGCCATCAAACTGCTTCAGAAAAACGGTATTGTAGCCGAAGCGCAGTTTGTGATGGGACTTGAGCATGAAACTCCCGAGACCATTGAGGAGACCTACCAGCTCTGCAAGGACTGGGATCCCGATATGGCAAACTGGACCATCTACACTCCATGGCCATTCTCCGATCTGTTCAAGGAACTTGGCGACAGGGTTGAGGTTCGCGACTACTCCAAGTATAACTTCGTTACGCCGATCATCAAGCCGGATAACATGGAGCGTGAAGATGTGCTCAAGGGCGTTCTGAAATCGTATGCACGGTTCTATGCCCGCAAAACCTTCTTCAGCTACCCCTGGATCAAGGACCCCTATGTGCGCAAGTACATGCTCGGATGCCTGAAGGCTTTTGCGCAAACCACCATTACCAAGCGTTTCTACGATATCGACCGCGTCAAGACCAAGAACAACAAGATTGAAATCGATCTTGGATTTGACAAGTCAAGAATCCTGACACAGAATGAGGTCAAAAACCTCAAGGAACTGCGTCCGGAGATGGTTGCCGACATGAGCTTCGGTCTCAAGGAGGCTGGCTATCAGCGTGAGCATGACGAGCATAACTGGGATGAGTTCGATGAAACCACCATCAAGGACCGCACCTCATCAACCGTGCGCAACTGCTGATTCATTCCTGACCGGTTACAACAAAAAAACCCTCCACTCCGGAGGGTTTTTTTGTTACACATGCTGTTTCCTATTTGATGGAAATCTCCTTGCCGGTTTTGGGCTTCGGTTCCGACTTGGGGAGAACGATCTTCAGCACACCATTATCATAGGATGCCTCGATTTTGTCAGCATTGATGTTCTCTCCTACGGTAAAACTCCTGCTCAGGCTTCCCCACGAACGTTCAATGCGATGATATCCCTTTTTCTTCTCCTCTTCATTCTGGGTTCTTTCAGCAGTGATGCAAAGCACATCATCATCCATTGAGACCTTTACATCCTCTTTTTTCACACCCGGAAGATCAGCCTCAATATTGATGGCATTCTCATCCTCACTGATATCAACCTTGAAGGAGGGGGCAACCATAGAAGAGAAAAAAGGTGACACCTTGTCGTTGAAAACATCCTCAAACATTCTCAGCGGATCCCGTCCATACAGTTTGAGTGACATGACTGCATCTCCATCTTTTAAAGGTTTTAAAAGTCGAATTTGAATCTATCACAACAGGAAGAACAAGAACACATCCACCATGAAAAAAATTCCCGGCGGATGAGGAAGAAGATGTCAGGTGTCAGGGGTGAGGCATAAGAGATAGCACCGAAGACCTTGTCATCTGTCATCTCGAACGCAGAGAGAGATCTCCCTGAACAAAAGATAGATCCCTCCTTTCAGTTCGGGATGACAATGGGGATGTCCGGAATGACATCATTGCCCACCTTCTTTGCGGCTCAGCGTATGGTTTCAAGAAAGCGCTCGGTATCAACCGCTGCCATGCAGCCGGTTCCTACGGCTGTAACAGCCTGGCGGTAGTTAAAGTCCTGAACATCACCGCAGGCAAAAACACCGGCCACACTGGTTTCCGATGATGATTTTTTGGTCATGATATATCCGTAGTCATCAAGATCAAGCTGCCCCTTGAACAAAGCGGTATTCGGAGAGTGACCGATAGCCAGAAACACCCCGTCACATGAGTGCTCAACAAGTTCGCCGGTCTTGACGTTTTTCAGACGGATCCCGGTTACCTGCATGCCATCTCCGAGAATTTCATCAACGACCTCATTGAGCAGCATCCTGATTTTTGGATTCTTTTGAACTCTCAGACTCATGATTTTTGATGACCGGAACTCTTCCCGACGATGAACAAGCACGACTTCCGAGGCAAATTTTGTAAGGTAGAGCGCCTCTTCCATGGCCGTATCACCGCCACCGATCACAAAAACCTTGCTGTCACGGAAAAAAAATCCGTCACAGGTTGCGCAGGCAGAAACACCCTTGCCGCGATAGCGGTCTTCCGACTCGATACCGAGCCATTTGGCACAGGCCCCGGTTGCAACAATGAGTGCGTGGGTAAAGAGTTCACGACCGTCTTCAAGCTGAAGAGAGAAGGGGCTTCTGGAAAGATCAACCTCGGTCACGCTCCCTGCAAGAAATTCCGCGCCGAACTTTGCTGCCTGCTCACGCATTTTCGACATCAGTTCAGGTCCGCGGATCCCTTCGGGAAAACCGGGGAAATTCTCGATTTCGGTGGTGATCATGAGCTGACCGCCCGGCTGCATACCTTCAATAATAAGCGGCTTGAGATTGGATCTTCCGGTGTAGATTGCCGCCGTATATCCCGCAGGCCCGGTGCCCATGATAACGATATCACGCACTTCTCTTTCCATATTGATCATGATGATGTAATTAATAAAACTCTTTACCCACTTGCCTGCTTCTGCATAATCATGCGATATGCAGATCCATTTTCCTCGAAATCTGGTTTTTCGGTATGGCGCCGAGCAACTGATCTACGACCTGGCCGTTCTTGAAAATAAGCAGGCTCGGTATACTTCGGATGCCATACCGGGCTGCTGTGGCAGGATTCTCATCAACATTGACTTTTGCTACTACTGCTCTGCCGGCATACTCTCCGGCAAGTTCTTCAATAACCGGACCAAGCATCATGCAAGGACCGCACCATGTTGCCCAGAAATCAACCAGAGCCACTTTATCCGACTCAAGAATCTCGGTTGTGAAATTCTGGTCCGTTGCCGCAAGATATTTTTCGCTCATCTCTTTTTATCGTTTAAGTTAACAACTACAACGATTTTATGATAACCATTGCATCATTAAACCGCTCTTAAGAAATACTTAAATTTCGCTTATAAAAAGAGGAAAGGGCAGGCGATAATCATTGCTTCTTTCGACCGGCAGAGAGCTCCGTCACAGCACTCTTCAAATCTCTGAACGTCGTGTCACAGGGCGGGATGCCTGATGCATCAAACATCGTAAAAGCATCCGCCCTTACGTTTCAGAGTAATCCTCAGGCAAGCTTTTTCAGGGTGGTTCCAAAGCCAAGTCGGTCGGCAATATTGGCTTCAGGATCGATAAACGGCCTGATAAGCGGCGAAGCACAGGTCATGAGCGTAGTAACCCCCGGTCCATGACCGGCTTCCATGCAGTCGCTGTGTACGACAATACCGATAGAGATTGCGCCCTTGCGGTATGCTCTTCCATAACGATTATCATGATCCAGCAACGCAACAAAATCACCGAAACGGATTTTGTCAATACCATACTCCCTGACCGTTTCACCGTCACTCGTCATAATATCATAATCACCTTTTGCAACGTGTGCGGAACCGATACCTGAACCCATACAGACAGCAGGAACAACGGTGGTAACCGGAACTTCAAGCACACCACCCTCAAGTTCACGGATCTTCAGGGCCTGAAGCAGGTCGGGATCAAGATTGAACAGGGTAACAGCCGGATAATCCGTGAGCTTAAGCCCCTGACCTTTCCCCCGGATAATAATGGTATCGCTGTAAAGCAGCTTCTCCTTTACTTCACGCGTGAAATCGACAATCACATGCTCTGACCCTCCATGATGGCCGAGAACACGACCTTCAGCTCCTTTGGCCTCACCGGTGACAACGGTGGCAACATTGCCTGCACAGGAGTAGATCTGCACGCCTACGTTGGGATGCTCGAAAGGTTTCTGGGTATCGGCAGTACAGCTTACTCCCGGCTCTATATGATCCCCCTGCCATCCGAATGCCGGATCTCCCGCCTGAACATTCAGGGTAATACCTCCGATTGAAGGAAGAATGAACGGCGTGCCGTGGTGGTCAACCTCCCAGTTACCTCTGGTTCTCGGCTGCCCCGGCTGACACTGCAGTAAAAACTCCACTAAATGCGGTTCGTTTGTTTTAAGCATGACTTCTTGATAATGGTTATTAGGCACATACAGTTATGCATCAAGTCCCGGTCGTATAAATGACCTTGCTGCAGGAAAAACAACTTCAACGGAACGGCGAAGCCGATCAAGATGAACAAGAAGAGAGAGCGTACTATCCGCCTGTGAGGGTAATCCGGTATAAAGCAGACTCCATGCGGCAAGTGAGCGATCAATAGTAATAAGAGCAATTTTGGCCGTGCCGTTGGCATCATTATCCGGTTCATTGATCCCGGAAGCGATATCGTTCATTCTGCCTTCAACAGCACGGACAATTTTCGGATAAATAAAATACTGATAGTGCTTTATAATCTCAACCGGTTCGCTGAAAGAGGGCTGATCAGGGTTCATGAGCAGAGACTCCTGCTCGAAAACATCATCAACCACAGCAAACCATTCATTGACCATACCGGCATAGAGAAGAGCTGCTGCAGAGCAGGGATGTTCACGGGCATTACGATACTTACTGTCTGGCGGTTCTGAGAGCACGGTCTCTTTTTGCAGATCATCAACACCGAGACCCTGCCTGGTGGCCATTTCCCGAATGTAACGCATAGCATTGACAAGAGCTTCACCCATCTCCTGCCAAAACCCGGCATTGAGTGCATCAAACTCCTGCAGAGCGCTGCCGCTCTGCTGCTCCCCGGATTCAACCTGAAACTGAAGACAGCGAGCGGTAAATGCACAACGCTCACACCAGCGGTCACAATAACTAAAAATATCCGGAATCAGGTCAGCTTCACCGGCCATGGTCATACAGTTTAGTCATGCATACTATTACTGAGCGATCAAACAGAAGATTCCGTCAGTTGGAAAGAGTGCCTGAAAGTAAAACAGGGGTTCAGGAAAATACAAAAAACCCGAAACCCTCCAATCAAACGAGCGGTTGCAAAGCTCTTTATCGACTCCTTTCAAGCAGTCATCCATTACAGCAGCGTTACGGAGTAACAAGTATATCCCGACAGATTTTACTGCCCGGGCAAAGCGTATCAACACCTCACGGGAACCACAAATCGTCTCACAATATGTCTCGTTAAACGGGTATCAGCATCAAAAACGAGACGTATCACCTCCGAATACCGTTATAGCAGGCTCGTTTTCGCCGGGTCTATGTCTCACCTGCAAACAGGAGCATATTTATCCGCAAAACCATACAATATTAAGAGATATCGTCAATGAAAGAACGTTCATGCGAACCGGTTATGAACCATTTTCAGCCATTTGGCACGGTAGTTGATGCATTACATACAGAATCAGAAACACGAAATTATCAACTACGACCAAACAGGATACGATCATGAAAAACAACAAATCTCTTCGCACCCTTGCTCTCGGAGCAGCACTTCTCGGTCTTTCGGTTATGCCGTCATCCGTTATGGCAGCACCGGTCTCCCAGTCAGGAACGACCACCACGACCGTTACGATGCCTGAGTACCTTGTTCTGCACTACTACAGCGCGGTTGCCCTGAACTTCTCGGCCACCTCGTCAAGCGCATCGCAGACCGGTTCACCGTTATCGGCAACCTGGACAACCCTCGGTGATACCTCAACAACTCTTGCTGCATCGGCATCAGAGGTCGGCCCGACATCCGCCAACATCACGCTGAAGAATGCCTGGGCGATTGCCGGTCTGTCAAGCAGCGGAACCGCAACCGTATCGATTACCGGAACTGATTTCTCGGCAACGAGGGTCGGCTCAACCTCCAAGATCGGTGTAACCGGATACGGACTTGCTTCAACCAATGGTGTAAGCGGCGCGGTTACAGGCGCAACGGTTACAACACTGCTTCGCGGTGTTACCGGCCAGACCCAGACCGTTGGAGATGTCAAGATGACTCTCAACTTCTCGAACACGACAGAGTCCGGTGCCCATGCAGGATCGTTCACGATTACCGCACAGACTATCTGACATACCCCATCGTAGTACCTCCCGCTTCAACTGACAGGATCGGGAGTATATATAAAAAAGCAGGGCTCCAGTTCCGGAGCCCTGCTTTTTTATTACCCTACCAGTCGATTCGCCCTCGCAGCAGCTTGACTGCCGAGCGTTTCTCCTTGCTTTCAAGTCTTTTTTGCCGTGAACTGCCGGTTGGTTTGGTCTCCCTGCGCTTTTTCTGTATAACCGCTGCACTCTCAAGAATGGACTGCAACCGCTGGAGCGCATCTTCACGATTTTTTTCCTTTGTCCGATAACGCTGCGCTTTAATAACAAGGATACCCTCTTTTGAAATACGCCGGTCCTTCAGGGCAAGCAGGCGCTCCTTGAGCTCATCAGAGAGCGATGATGCCCTGATATCAAAACGGAGATGAACTGCACTCTCGACCTTGTTGACATTCTGACCACCGGCGCCCTGTGAACGCATGGAGTGCAGTTCAAGCTCCTCTTCCCTGACTGTAATCTTCTGCATAACGGTTCTCCTCATCCAATATCATATTGCAATGCCGTATTCAAGTAATTGCCGCAAGGGTTTCCGGCCAGGATGTAAACCGGATGCTTCGTATACCGGCTTCCGAAGCCGCTTTGCAGTTTTCAGGCCTGTCGTCAATAAGCAGAAACTCCTCTGCCGGAACTCCTGAATCGGAAAGCAGATTGCGGAATGCCTCGGGGGAGTTTTTAAGAACTCCGTGCTCATAAGAGAGATAGTAGCGTTCCCGTCCTTTCAAAAGAGGAAAGTTATTCAAAAGAAAGAGAAAGTGGAGCGGATCGGTATCACTCATAATCCAGAGCCGGTGCTCTCTTCCGAGAATCTCAACGCCATACTCCGCTCCGAGCATGGGGGTAAAGATATTCTGCCACTTCACACGAATCTCAAGGCTGCTGCTGCTCTTTGTCGCCGGATCAGCTTCAATCATTGCCATGTAGTCATAAGGGGCAATCATTCCGCGATCAAACCGGCTTTTAAGCTCTCCCTGACAATATTTTTGACAGATTGACTGCTCGTCAGCGCTCCCGTCGGGAAGAACTCCCCGGCAGAAAGAGAGAAAATCAACCGAAACAAGAACATTGCCGATATCAAGTAAAATAGTACTCATAAGCGTTCAGGTTAAAAGCGAAGTGCAAATATTCCGGGTGTTGAATTGCTGTAAAAGCGATCCTGCGTGATCGCCCTTTGGCAAATGGTTCTCTTCGTCGTTGCCGTCCCTGAACTCTTTTTTATCCTTGACTTGATTTCAGGGTAATTGATGAACCCGATGTGCCGGAAACAAAAAAAACACAAGGCGCATAAATTACGCCCTGTGTTTTTAATCAAAAACCCGGGAGCTCCGGTTTCAGTAAAAAAACCGGATGCGGTTAAGCATAACAACCGCCATCATAAAACAAGCAAAGAGTGCCGATAAATGACCAACCGTCGAAACCGCCCGAACAAAATGATGTGAAGAACCGCCCTGTGATTCAGAACTACTTTAGAGAGGGGTTACATTTTCAGCCTGGAGGCCTTTTGCGCCCTGTGTGACTTCCATCAAAACTTTCTGACCTTCAACAAGCGTTTTGCGTCCGGTGCCGTTGATTGCACTGTGATGCACAAAAACGTCTTTTCCACCCTTCTGCTCAATAAAACCGTAACCTTTTTCTTCGTTGAACCATTTGACAGTTCCTTCAACCTGAGTACCCATATCTACCTCTTTTTTATTTTTGCCAGTTAAACTTGGCGTTACAATGAGCGAACTTCTACATGAAGCGCTCAAAAACGAATTTATTTTTCGTGAAAATTAATTTACTCACTTTAAGCTAATTCAAAAAGAAAGTTGTGCAGTTTAACCCACTTTTTTAGAATCAATCAAAAAAAATCCCTGATGCCCTGCTGAAGAGCACCCCCTTGCAAAAACACCGAAGAAACCGCTCAATTATACTACAGCCCAGAGCTTTATTCTGCGATCATCACTTCCGCTTGCGATGATTTTTCCGTCAGGCGAGATATCTACTGACTGTACTTCGAGCGTATGACCACGATAGGAGTGCAGCTGTTTGCCTGTCGCTACATCCCACAAGCGAATCGACTCGTCATTTGCCGCACTTGCGACCTTCGTTCCCTCCGGATTGAAACAGACACTGCGCACCGCGTCTTCATGACCTTCAAGTACCTTGAGAATCTCTCCTGTTGCTGCATCAACAATCTTGACTTTGGCATCACGACCGCAAAAAGCGATCAATTTGTCGTCAGGACTGAAAACAACCGCGTGCGAAAGTGTATCATTGGTTCGGTAGTTAGCGATATTTCTTCCGCTCTCCACATCCCAGATTTTAAGTACCGGCTCCTCTCCGCAACTGACTATTTTCTTGCCGTCATGGCTGTAGGCAAGCGATTCGATATACGATTTATGACCCCGCCACACGGAGAGCTCATTACCTGTTTCAACATCCCAGAGCCGGATGGTCGTATCACGTGAACAGCTTGCAAGAACCTTGCTGTCGGGGCTGAATGCCACCATACGGACTGCCGTATCATGACCTTTGCAGACATGGAGACACTTGCCGGTTGCGGCATCCCATATTCTTGCCGTACTGTCAGTACTGCCACTCGCCAGACGTTTTCCGTCACGGCTGTAGTCAATGCACTCAACCCATGTTTCATGGCCTTTCATGGTGAAAAGCGATTTTCCTGACTCTACATCCCACAGCATTACGCTCTCATCGAAGCTTCCACTGACAAGCTTTTTACCATCCGTGCTGAACTTGACACCCAGAACCCGGTCGAGATGACCTTCCATAGTCTTTATGACATTGATGTCCTCTTTAATACCGGGAAGTTTCAGTTCAACCTCTTTTTTTCCGAATATCTTCGATAAGAAACCCATAGTACTGCTCTCGTTTGAATTGAAAGACTCTCCCCGGAATAAGGGATTGCCATATTACATTAATCGTGCAATTTACAAAAATTAATCGCCTTCACCGAAATCTTGCAAGCCCTCATGAAAAATTGTAGTTCCGCCCCTTCCATCTGGCTCCTCTGCCGGATTGTATGATCCAGAAAGAGTTCCAGGCTATAGCAATAAGGATAAGCTGCGATAAGAGGTTAAGAAAAACCATGGCTATTGACTGACCGAACAGCCTTGCAATGATAACCCGGGAGAGAAGGGCGACAACAATCTGTGTCAGAGGCAGCCAGAACAAAAGCGCCGTGAACTTTCCGGTAATCAGTGCATAAAAGAAAAACAGATAGGGTGCAATGTAGAATGCCGCAGTCAGCGTCATAAGCAGAAACAGCCCGGGGGTACTGTAACCGAGCGATGCATAGAGGTTTTTTGAAAAACCTTCCCAGATATCCCCGAATGAACGGTACATCCTGCAGCTTACCGCATCGAAACCATTGAATGCCACAACCCTGCCGCCTGCTCTCTTCACCTCCCGGCAGAGCCCGATATCTTCTGCCAGAGCCTGCCGGACAGCGGTATGACCGTTGATCCTTTCATAGAACTCCCTGCGGACAAGAATAAACTGGCCGTTTGCAAAACAAAAAGCGGGATTCCTGCTGGTCCGGACAAGGCGAAGCGGCAGATAACACAGGAGAATGACATAAACCAGAGGCACAACAAGCTCTTCCCAGAACGAGCCGAGCTCCTGGCAGGGTGTAAGAGAGAGCATATCACCCTTTGCCGAGTTCAATGCTGCAACCGAGCGGCGGAGAGCATCCGGTTCATGCTTTGTATCGGCATCGGTAAAGAGCAGCAGTTCACCTTTTGCCTGACGGCTGAGCTGAAGGCAGGCCCAGGCTTTGCCATGCCATCCATCCGGAAGCAGCTCACCTTTCAGCACCCTCAGCCGTCCGCCGGACTCATCGAGAAGCGTTTGCAACAGTTGAGGAGTCGCATCAGTTGAACTGTCATCGAGCACCAGAATTTCAAAGGCAGCGTAGTCCTGCATCAACAGGGAGCGCACACAGCGTTCTATATTAAGTGCCTCATTCCTTGCCGGCACAAGTACCGAGACAAGCGGGCCTTTACAAGAGGGATTTGCGGGCATTGCCCGGAGATCGATCAGGTTCCTCAGCAGGATCGAAAAAAAAGCCAGCAGTGACAAGAGTACTGCAATCTGATAGATGAGCATGGGCGTTAAAAAAGGCCGCCCTTACGGGCAGCCTGAAAGTTCATGATGCGTTCAAAGCCTTTCAATCGATCAGTTTATTGATATTGTACTCAAAAATACCCTCGGCACCGGCTCTTTTCAGCTCAGGAATAAGCTTGCGGACGATTTTATCAGTTACAATAACTTCAAGTGCAACCCACTGCTCTTCAGCAAGATGCGATACAGTCGGCTGGCGCAGGGCAGGAATAATGGCTATAATCTTGTCGAGCGCTGATTTCGGCGCATTCATTTTCAGGCCGACCTTGCCCTGTGCATTAATTGCTCCCTGAAGCATCAGCGCCATACTCTCAATCTTTTCGCGCTTCCACGGATCGTTCCATGAGCTCTTGTTGGCGATCAGTTTGGTATTGGATTCAAGAATCGTGTCGACAATCCTCAGCTTGTTGGCCCTGAGTGAAGAGCCTGTTTCGGTCACTTCAACAATAGCATCGGCAAGATCGGGAGGCTTGACTTCGGTAGCTCCCCAGCTGAACTCCACCGAGGCCGTGACACCGTTACTTGCAAGATATTTTTTGGTGATATTGACCACTTCAGTAGCGATATGCTTGCCTTCAAGGTCTTTGACCGACTTGATCGGCGAGTTTTCAGGCACAGCAAGCACCCAGCGGACCGGACGCATGGAGGCTTTTGAATAGACAAGATCTGCCACCTCAACAACATCGGCATCCGTTTCAATGATCCAGTCCCTGCCGGTAAGCCCTACATCAAAGGCGCCGAGTTCAACATAGTGGGCCATCTCCTGCGCCCTTATAAGAATGGCTTCCAGCTCATCATCATCTATAGAGGGGAAATAGGATCGGCTTTGGACTGAAAAATGAAACCCTGCATGTGCAAAAAGATCGATTGTCGAATCCTGGAGACTTCCCTTCGGCAAACCAAGCTTGAGCACCTTGTCTGTATTACTCATGGTAGATACTGTCTATGATATTAACTGTTAATGTTCTGTAACTCTTTAAGATGAAATACACCATCCATGAAAACTCCATAGGGAGTACCGCCCTCAATCCACGATCCGAGATTGACATATATTTTCCGGCCTCCGGCCAGTTCCGTAATCCCCTTTACATGGTTGTGACCGCATAAAAAGTAGTCAAACTCTTTTTCAGTGGCCAGCAGTTCGGCAAAGTTCAGTAACCGGTCATTTTCAAAAACACGGTTATCAGGCTTATGCTTCCGGCTGAGCTGTGAGAGCCTTTTCATCAGACCGATTGCCAGATCGGGCTGAAAACCGGAAAGCAGCGCAAGATTGAAGCGGTTCCTGACAAGACGGGCAAACAGTTTGTAACCGAGATCCCCTTTTCCCAGTCCGTCACCATGGGCTATAACAAATCTGCTCCCGTCAATCTGAAGCTCATGCATACCATAGAGCGTCCGGATGCCAAGCTCATCATCAAAGTACCGCCCGAGAAAAAAGTCGTGATTGCCGGCAACATAAACGACCTCTATGTTGCTGCGAACAAGATCAGACAATAAACAAAATAATCTGGTAAATCCCTTTGGAATGACATGGCGGAACTCCAGCCAGTAATCAAAAATATCGCCAAGCATATAAAGCGAACGACCTTCTGCCTTGATGATGGCAAAAAGTCGTTCGAGGTTGTCAAGCTTGAGCTGCTCGGTTTTTTCATCCTGCAGCCCGGCATGAAAGTCGCTGATAAAATAGCTCGCCGGTCCTGTCGTCATGCGTTAATCCTGCTTTTACAAAAAACGGGCAGCAGCAATAACTGCAACCGGAATAGTCAGGTTATCGACCTCTTTGGGACTGACACCTTCAACAATAGTTGCGATAACTGCAATCAGTATAATTTTGTCCGTTGCTATGGATCCTGGCACGATAAGCTGCACAAAGAAAAGGCCTGCGGCAATACTTCCTACAAGAAAAGCAAGACTCCCTTCAACACTTTTATCGCTGAGTACCCGATATTTCAACCTGCCGAAGCGGGTGCCGATAATCGGAGCGAGACCATCTCCCCAACCGAGAACGGCCATGGCAAGAACCCCGGCCGGCTGTTTGTAGTAAACCGTTCCGCAGATCATGGCAACAACCACAAAATAGAGCGTTCCCTTGAGCAGCTCACGCTTGTCACCGGTTCGTGTCATGGTTTTTACCGCCTGGTCATCATCGGCAGCAAAGAGCCCTTTCTGGATCAAAAGCAGGGTCCAGACAGCAAAAACGGTAATATTCAGATAGTGTGACCAGTCCGTGTCAATAAAAAGGGGAAGAAACACAATAACTGATCCGGCACAGATGTGGGTGATTTTTCGGCTGATATCGCGCGGAAGAGCGTGGTTGGTTACGAAATAGTCCATCAGCGGCGGAACACTGAATACATAGACAAAGGTCATAAGGGTAACCAGTGCATTGTGCCATACCACCGGCAGCGAAAAAAAAGTAGACTGAAGAGTATCCATAGCACTATTATTTTTAACTATTACTATTGAAAACAGACAGCCCGATCATCACTGAAGAGTATCCTGCACGCTTTGTAAAAAACACAATCCAACCTTACAGGTATTTCATGCCGACCATACCGGCAACAAGAAGATTATTGATTAAAAACAGAATGTTGTTTGCCACCTGAAAGCGGAGAAACGCATTGTGTTCCTGAACATCACTCTTGCCGATTGCATTACCGAAACCGTCATCAACAGCCCCCTGCAGGAATGAGATTCCTCCCTTGGGATCACGCAGAAGCTGCACCTGAAGATAGAGATTGAGCACAAGACCGATAAAAACAAAAACCGTAGGGATCATAAACCCCTCTGAAAAAGAGAAGTAGGCAAGGACAGAGAAGACAAGATCAATAATGATAAAGGAGACCAGAAAGGTTTTTTTTGCACCAATCATGACCGTAAGCGACTTGAGACCGCCATCCTTATCTCCTTCGGCCGACTTGAAGTCGTTGAGAATAATCAATGCTACTGCCATAAAAAAGTTCAGGCTGGCGAGCAGAACAGCTTCAGGACGGATATCACCGAAGAGGGCATTTGCCGATAAAAAAGAGACAAAGCCATAGGAAAAACCGACGGCGGGTGCTGAGGTAAGAATATTTTTTTTCAGCTTAAGCGGAGGGGCTGAATAGATATAGGCTACAAAAAGTGCCGATAAAATGGACGCGATAATCACGATACCACGAACCCCGCCAATATGCAGACCGAGAAACAAGCCAAGACCGATGGCTGAGAGAAGAGCAATAATGCTGTTCCACAACCCCTCTTTTTCACTTAAACGGCCAGAGGGAATCGGGCGCGTTGGTTCATTGACCCTGTCAAGCTCAAGATCAAAACAGTCGTTGACCGACTGACTGAAACCGGTACCAAGAGGACCGAACATGAGAAAGATGGCAAAAAGGAGAAGATAGTCGTGAAGAGTCGGCTTCATGGCTCCTGAAGCCATGACACCTGCAGCAAGACAGGGAAATACACTGATCCAGGTAACAGGATCAAGGAGTTCAAGGTGTGCTCTAACTTTATCGGTAAAACCGAGTCTTGCGGGAACTGGCATACTATACTTCTCTCCGGAGCCCCGACGGGGGACTGTTAAATGATTGAGATCAAAGGGACAATTTACAAATACGGCTCAAGATAAAAAAGCCCTATTCCGACGGAAACCCCGACTCCCGTCGGGGCCTACCAACATTCCGCCCCTACAAGGCTTCAATCCGGAAACCATAATCGCTTCTCTCCTGTCCACTGAGTCCACTTCTGTCCACCATCTCTTCGTCCACTCCGTCCACTTTCTTCTATCTTGTCCTCGGCTTTCAATCCGGAATTCAACATCCAAAATCCATAATCTCTTCAATCCTCCTGACTCCTACCCCCTCTCAGCGGCGGGAGTCCCGGTCATTGTTGCTGATGTGGCCGACGTGATCAGCACGCTGACAAGATCACCCGGCTGATAGCCTTTTCGATCAAAAACAACCGCCCGGTTTGTATCCGTCCGGCCCATAAGCTGCGCCGCAGAGCGCCGGCTTTCAGATTCGGCAAGGACTTCAACCACCGAACCGATGGATTGCTGAAGCAGTTCACCGGAAATATCGTTCTGCAGATCAATGATCTCCTGCAACCTCCGCTTTTTGACCGCTTCGGGAACATCGTCCTCCAAAGTGCGGGCGGCGAGGGTGCCGGGCCGTGTGGAATAGAAAAACATATAGGCCGCATCAAACCGTATATCTGAAAGCAGTTTGAGTGTCAACTGGTGATCGGCCTCATCTTCACCGCAGAATCCTGCAATGAGATCTGTTGAAAGGGAAACATCGGGAATGACCGAACGGATAAGGGCTATTTTTTCGCGGTACTGTTCTATGGTGTGCCCCCGGTTCATAAGACCCAGAACCCTTGACGAACCGGACTGAACCGGCAGATGGATGTGATTGCATATGTTCGGTCGCCGGGCTATGATGCGAACAAGCGATTCGGAGATATCTTTCGGATGGGAGGTGGTAAAGCGAATCCTGAGCTCAGGGGCCTGGCGACTGACGGCCTCAAGTAATCCCGCAAAATCCATATCCCTGTCAGGGGCAGAGTAGGAGTTGACATTCTGCCCGAGCAGCGTGATCTCCCGGTATCCTGAAGCAGCAACCTTGCGTACCTCATCGAGAACCGAACTCATGGTGTGACTGCGTTCACGGCCACGGGTAAAGGGTACAACGCAGTAAGCACACATGTTATTGCATCCTCTCATTACCGGCACAAAGGCCGTAATCAATCCCTGCCTGCGCGGATCAATACCCTCATAGGTCTCAGCCGGGTTGAACTCCAGCGATGAAGCTCTCTTTCCCGATCGAGCCTGACTGATAAGCAGGGGGAGTGAACGATAGGTATCCGGACCGGCAAGAAAATCAATCGCCGGAGACATTGAAAACATCTCCTCACGCTGATACTGGGGAATACATCCGGCAACACCGAGAATGAGATCCTTCTGTTTTCGTTTCATTCCCAGAAGATGCTGGAGATAGTGCTCAATACGCTCGACCGCATTTTCCCGAACCGCACAGGTATTGAGCAGTATAATCCCCGCCTCACCCTCGCTCTCTGCCGGAACGTAGCCATCCTCCACCAGCAGCGCAGCCATGATTGCAGAGTCAGCCTGATTCATTTGACACCCGAAAGTGTGGATATAGAAACGGTTACTCCGTTCAGTGCTCATGATTCGTATTTCTCATTGATAAATGTTCTGTCAGAACAACAACATGCCCTTCTCGCCATCCGGAAAAGGCCCTCAGCTGTTTGATGCAAACCGTCCGGCAACAAAAACAGACAAGAGTCCGGTAAGGGCAAGCTGAACAAGGGGCAGCAAACCAACCCCGAACACCACAGGCATTGCCGTTCGGTAATGCCAGAGATGCAGCACATTGATACTGATATACTCAATAGTGAATGCCGCAGCAAGAGCGGAAAGAAAAAAAATGGAGTTGTTGCGCCAACTGCACACCCAGCTCCATCGACGGACAATAAGAGCGGTAAACAGATAGAGTGCGACGATGCCGAGTGTATCCATCAACGCCATAAAGAGCATCATCGGAACATACTCGTCTGCCGGCATTCCGGGGTGTGCCTCAAACAGCAGTCCGTGCAGGGACTCCCAGCAGAAATTGAGAAGAAATGCTGTTAACGGGAGGGCTGCGGAAAATGAGAGCGTTTTTCTCCATCGTTGCGTCATGGCTTCTCTGTTCCGGTATCATCATGGAATGGCCTGGCAATACAAGCGAAGAGAGGCAAAAACAGGAGATGGCACTTTGCTTCCCTGTTTTTACCTCTTGTTCTCCAGCTCAATCTTTGCGGAAGATACGCTCCTTTCATTCAGACACCAAAATGGATATGCTTGAACTTTTCAAGCAGCACTTCAGCTTCATCCTTGCACTGGCCGCATACCGTTCCAAGTTTGGTGTGTTCCTGCAGCTCCAGATAGGTACGGGCACCTTCAAGCACAGCATCCTCAATATCGTGATCGGTAACATTCATGCACTGGCATATCACCTTAACATCCGCTTTCTTGACCTTGTCGGTCATGCCGTTACGGGTATAGTAGTCGTTGATGGCTGCCCGCAGAGCCTTGTCACCAAGCACCGAGCAGTGAATCTTGTTATCCGGAAGACCTCCAAGCTCCAGGGCAACCTCTTTCGGGGAGATATTGAATGCCTGGTCAAGCGTCCGACCCTTGACCATCTCGGAAAGAACCGAAGTGCTGGCAATTGCACTTGCACAACCGTATGTTTTCCACTGACAGTCGGTGATCACATCTTTTTCGCGGTCTACCTTTATGACCACCATCATCTGATCCCCGCACTGCAGGTTGCCTTCCATACCTACTCCATCGAAATCATCGGTATTCTCACCCTGCAGAATATTCTTAGGGTTCATGAAATGTTCCTTCAGCGTATCGCTATATGCCCACTCACCTGCTTGCAGCATGTACTCCTCCTTTTATATATGCCGTTGACATGTTTCTTATTTTGTTAATTGTTCTTGGTAATACGTCAAGAAGATAATCCACCTCCTGCATTGTACTCTCCCGTCCCATACTGAACCGTATTGAGCCGTGCGCACGCTCGGCATCCACACCGGTAGCAAGAAGAACATGGGAAGGGTCAAGAGAACCCGATGCACAGGCTGATCCTGTTGAGACGGCTATGCCTTCCAGATCCAGATAGAGCAGAACTGCTTCGCCCTCCACGCCTTCAAAAGAGACATTAAGCGTTCCAGCAAGAGAGTCTGTCGGGTGACCATTGATAGAGATATCGTCAATACGCGCTTCTATCCCCTCTTTAAGGGCCGTTTTAAGCTGAACCATCCGATTGTGCTCCTCAGGCATTTCAAGCGCTCTCATCTCTACAGCACGGCCGAGGCCGAGAATGCCGAGCGTATTTTCCGTTCCGGCCCTCCGTCCCCTCTCCTGGTGACCGCCCCGGATCAGCGGGCAGTAGGAGACTCCTTTTTTCACAAAAAGAGCACCGACACCTTTAGGACCATATATCTTGTGACCTGAAATAGTCAGAAAATCCACACCGAGCCTGCGGACATCAACAGGCACTTTCCCTACTGCCTGAACGGCGTCAGTATGCATATAGGCACCGCTTGCATGAACCATTTTTGTAATGGCTTCAATATCCTGAAGGGTACCGATCTCATTGTTTGCCATCATAACCGAAACCAGACCGACATCATCACCAAGCATACCCTGAAGCTGATCGAGATCGATTTTGCCGTAACGGTCAACATCAAGATATTTGACATTTGCCCCGCGGTGTGCAAGACATTCAGCCGTTTCAAGCACACAGGGGTGTTCGATTCTCGTGGTAATAATCGTACTGCGCATCCCGCAACCGCCGACACACTGATTCGTCGCACAGACAAAGAGTGATAGCACGGTATTGTTTGCCTCGGACCCGCTGCCGACAAAAATAATCTCCTCATCGTGCGCCCCGATAAATTCAGCTACTTTCCTGCGTGACGCCTCAACATTTGCACGTGCTTCACGTCCGTATGCGTGCATGCTCGAAGGGTTGCCGAACATCTCCATGGCCGCAATCATCTCTTTTTTCACCTCCGGATGCAGTGGAGTGGTGGCATTGTGATCAAAATAAACCTTCATGTCTGCCATAATACTTCAATATTCGTGGTTACGGCCTTGGCCGTGGTTGATTGATGCTAATAATAGCCAATATACGCTCTTTATTACAACAAGGAGTGCAACCGGCAAAGGCGAAAAATCTCATCATGAAAAGCACAACATCGAGCGGCACAGAAAATAAGCACAAGATCACACTACCGCCCGCCATCCATTACATTATACCCCTGAGCACTGCATCCTGCATTACTATTTTATGCCCAGTCATGAATATGCATTAAGAAATGGTAAATCGGTACTATTAATTCCAATAATTAGACTTTTTTTATCTTATTTCAAAAAAGAGCAGGAATAGCTGCCGGGAGAAAAAACAGGAGGAGTGGAAAAAACGGGGTTTTTGTCCACAAAAAAAGACCAAAAGGAGTTCAGGGAGAGGGGAATAGGAGGTACAGGACAAATGGGACTTATAAAAGAAAAAAGAGGCGATGAACAAGGTTCAATTTTCCCTGTCCACTACTGTCCACCATTACATTGACCACTAATGTCCACTGGCTTCACTATTCCCTGACAGTCTAACGGGAAACAGCGGGTTCCTCGGCAGCAGGGGCTTCCCGACGGGCGGGAGGCTGCGGAGGAGCCGGACGTTCCGGAGATGCAGGCGTAGCCGGCGGAGTCTGGATTTCCGGAGGAGCAGGATGCTCGCGATCCACAGAGGGGTTTGATTTATCGTCACTTTTGACCGCAAGAGAATCAACGATCTGCTCGGCAACCGCAACGGTATCCTCCACCGCTGGCGATGGCATAGCAACCGGAGTCGGAGCCGGAGTTACGGACAACTGGAAATTACCGGAGAAATAAAGAGCGGCAAGAACAGCCACAGCAATGAGAACAATCAATGCCGTAAGCGTTTTCCATGAAACCAATGATTTCTGAATCCGGACTTCCGAAGGATATTCGTCAGTGATTCTTCTCTGTTTCTCTGCTGAAGCGCCTTCATCCGTCGCAGCTCGAGTAGTTGCTCCGGAGACCTGCAGATCTTTTCTGCACTGCTCAAGTATCTCATCATTGCCGACACCTAAAAACCTGGCATAGGACTTGATATAGGCAAAAATATAGGCTCTGGAGAGGAAAGTGAAATCCCCCTCCTCTATATTTTCGAGATAGCTTTTCTGAATGGTGATCTGTCGGCTGATATCCTCAAGGGGGAGATTACTCTCCATTCTGGCTCTCTTCAGCTCCCTTGCCATAAGCTCCAGCGCACTACTGCTTGATACCTTGTCCGTCATAGAGATGAGTCCGGATTACGAGTAACATAAGAATAAGTACAAACAATAATATTTGTAAATTTAAAAAAAACCTGAACGCCTTTCAATAAACAAATAGTATTTATTCCCTTTATAAAAATTGTTTTACCTGTTTTTATCCACAAAGTATATATCGCAATCCATAAGAAGCATTAACAAAAGCTTAAAAAAACACTATAGAGAGCATATAACAATCCCTTTGGCTTAATCATCACCGTATAAAGAAACATATCGCCATATTTCACGACCTCCTGCAGATGTTTCAGCAATAGAAACCATTGCTTCAGAAGCAGATACGGTACCCTGCATTGCAAGGGCTATCTGTTGGCGAAGTGCATCAAGCTCTGAATTCCGGTACGCTTTCCAGAGCAGAAAAATCCTGTCCCGGGGGGCAAAAAGTTTATGTATCCTTGCTCCTGAAACATTATCAACCGGATAAAAATATATTTTTGAAGCCCCGATCTCCGGCTTCAACGGCTGTGATAACAGAGAAAACTCTGTTATGGATTGCAGATATGAATACCTTTTTTCATCCATGGAATGATTCCCTTCTGCCAAAATATGGAATGGAAATAGATCCGCGGAAATGATAACCAGATGCCGATAACCCTCAATTGAGCCCTGGAGTGATTCACTGAACGCTTTTCTAAACCACTCCTTTTCGACTGTCTGGTGTATATTTCCGTGAGCCAATTCACGCCTGAACGCACGTATGGATGAATCGGCGGTATGCAGAGAATCAAAGCTGCTGCTTACGGCAATCTGCAACTGTCGCTTCCCGATAAGCATAACTCCGCATAGTGAGTCGGAAATCAATGGCTTTATGATCGCCTGATCATCCTTAAGCCTTCCCTGAACAGATTGAAGTGCTTCAGGGGAAAACCGCATGATTTCAGCCGCACGCGGATTTATACTGCGCACCCTCGAAACGAGCTCCAGCAAGCGGCCTCTCTTTATATTTATTGCCTGATCGGCAGCTCTGTTTTTTTCATAACCTTCACCACGGAAAAAAATATCGGCTTTGCGCTGCAGCAATCCTGAAAGCTCGTGTTGTAACCGGCATATCTCGGCATTAAGTGCCGCATGCTCTTTCCCCGGCAGTAAACTTCGCCGATCCTGCTGTATTGATCGCTGAAGTGCAAGAAAACCGGTCTGTTCGGAAGCATCAAAGAGCTCAAAAATCCTTGATTTTTCAAGCAGAAGGCCGACAAGCCGTTTCCCGGCATTTTTTTCAAGCTGAAGAAAGGCCTCTCCGGGCCAGGGGGGGGCACTGTTACGGCTGACAGAAAAGCCCTGCTGCAGGGATGAGACTCTCTCTGCATCATCAATCCCGTCGCTTTCAGCCAGCATAAAGAGTGCTGCTGAGCGGGCATAGGGCAAGTTTTTCAACCGAAAATATTCGGCGGCCTCACGAAAAGAGTCAGGCTTGCGCACGATAACCGCATTGGATTCAAAGCGGAGAATCTGCACGAGCAGCTGATTTTTGGACTCTTCGGCAAGCGTAAGCGCCCTGAAGAGAAGGTAGCTGGCATTACGCTTATGGTTCGGAAGGAGCTGCAAACTTTTTGATGCGGTACGGAGCGCCTGAATCCTTTCAATCAAGGCCTCCTGCATGCCAAACACCCGTCCGGACTCCGCAGCAATCTTTCCGGCAATGGCATCAGCACTATCGATATTGAGCTCCGGCTCAGCAACCTTGCACTGAAGCAGCCCGGCCAAGGCCGTTATCCGAATGACCGGGTCACGCTCCATACCGGTAAACTCACTATAGATCTCCGCCGCCTTTCGGCACTCACCAATCTCCCGGTAGAGCGATGCCAGCTCGAAACGGTTTTGCGGTGTCGGAGAAGAGAGTTTTTCAAGTGCCGCAGCTGCCCCCCGAAAACTTCCAAGCTCCCGAAGCCAGGCCGCCTTCTCCGCAAGCATTGCGTTACGAAGTGAATCGGAGAGCACTCCTTCAGGAAGCTGCTCAAGACGCAGTGTTGTTCTCAGTGCGTCGTAGTAGGAACCGGTCACTCCCTCAAGCGCTCTCTTCTCATGCAATGCAGCAACAACTTTCGGCGAGGTAATGTTCAGACTGTCAAGAGCGATCCCTTTATTGTAACAGTCGATCGCTTTGAGATACTCCCCCTTGTTTTTATATGCCGATGCCTGCTCGTATAGTTTGGTCGGGTTTTCCTCTGCACTGTTGCCCGAACTGCATGAGAGAGAAAAAAAAGAAAACCCGAGAAGAAGAAGTCCCGAGAAGATCGGCAAGAGGCGAATATGCATACCACGGAGCCTCCGGCTCCCATAAAAAAAACCAATGTAGTTGTGTAACCGGTAACGCATTTTGAAATCTGACTATAATAATTGCTCTCCTGTATTGTTACTTCACTCTGACGTAACACCGTAACGGTGTTGAACCGTTCCTTGCAATGACAAATCAAACGGGACGGGTGAAATACAGAACTGCTTATTTTACTGCAATGGAGGAAAAAATACCTTTATATCTGAAACCTGCAACTCCCGTGTTGTAAGAAGTGTTCTATTATCTCGCTCCAGACATAAATAGTTAAACCATACACCACCATGATAGCTGAAAACACAAAAGCACCGGCTTTCACCCTACCGGACAGTGACGGAAAAATGGTTTCACTGTCGGAGTTCATCGGCAAAAAAGTGCTGCTTATCTTCTATCCGGGTGATGACACACCGGTCTGTACCGCCCAGTTGTGCGATTACCGGAACAACGTGACGGAGTTCACCAAACGGGGCATTGTCGTGCTCGGCATCAGCTCTGACAGTGTAGAGTCACATAAGAAGTTCGGAGAGAAACATCAGCTCCCCTTCACCCTGCTCAGCGACACGAAAAAATCAACCGCAAAAGCCTACGACGCCCTCGGATTCCTCGGCATGTCGCAGCGCGCCTATGTGCTTATTGACGAACTCGGAGAGGTAGTACTCTCCTACAGCGATCTCTTGCCGATTACCTATCAGCCGATGAGGGATCTGTTAGCGAAAATAGACGCCGCATAGGGGCGCCGCTAAAAATCTGTTACGCAGTTTGATTACTGCGTTGTCCCGACAGATTGTAAAATCAGAAAAAAAAGGGGGATCGCCGGTTTCATCTTCTACCAATATTACATCCCTACGGGATTTAAAGAAAAGAACGAATCGCGTTATTCCATCTTCGAGCTCAGGAGAAGCGCAATATTGGTAGAAAGCGAAGCAGCGCACCACACCGAACATCTCACCATTTCCCGGAAGGGGGGAAAAAAGGGGTGGGTTTATCCATTCATCTTCTCTACCAATATCTCATCTTCTACCAATATCTCATCCCTACGGGATTTGAAGAAAAGACAGAACTGTGATATTCCGCCTCCAAGCTCCAGAGGAGCGCAATATTGGTAGAAAGCGAAAATGCGGCGACCCATCCCGAACATGTCACCATTTCCCGGAAGGGGGGAAAAAAGGGGTGGGTTTATCCATTCATCTTCTCTACCAATATCTCATCTTCTACCAATATGTCATCCCTACGGGATTTGAAGAAAAGACAGAACTGTGATATTCCGTCTCCAAGCTCCGGAGGAGCGCAATATTGGTAGACAGCGAAGCAGCGCCCCATCCCGAACATCTCACCATTTCCCGGAAGGGGAGAAAACAAGGGGTGGGTTTATCCGGCCTTCTTCTCTACCAATATCTCATCTTCTACCAATATGTCATCCCTACGGGATTTGAAGAAAAGACAGAACTGTGATATTCCATCTTCAAGCTCCGGAGGAGCGCAATATTGGTAGAAAGCGAAGCAGCGCCCAACACCGAACATCTCACCATTTCCCGGAAGGGGGGAAAAAAGGGGTGGGTTTATCCGTCCATCTTCTCTACCAATATCTCATCTTCTACCAATATTACATCCCTACGGGATTTGAAGAAAACGATCCGCGTTATTCCGCCTCCAAGCTCCGGAGGAGCGCAATATTGGTAGAAAGCGAAGCAGCGCCCAACACCGAACAGCTCACCATTTCCCGGAAGGGGGGAAAAAAGGGGTGGGTTTATCCGTCCATCTTCTCTACCAATATCTCATCTTCTACCAATATCTCATCCCTACGGGATTTGAAGAAAAGACAGAACTGTGATATTCCGTCTCCAAGCTCCGGAGGAGCGCAATATTGGTAGACAGCGAAGCAGCGCACCACACCGAACATGTCACCATTTCGCGGAGGGGGGGAAACAAAAGGTTGGTTTATCCGTCCATCTTCTCTACCAATATCTCATCCCCACGGGATTTGAAGAAAAGAACGAATCACGTTATTCCATCTTCAAGCTCCGGAGGAGCGCAATATTGGTAGAAAGCGAAAATGCGGCGACCCATCCCGAACATCTCACCATTTCCCGGAAGGGGGGAAAAAAGGGGTGGGTTTATCCATTCATCTTCTCTACCAATATCTCATCTTCTACCAATATCTCATCCCTACGGGATTTGAAGAAAAAACGATCCGCTTTATTCCCTCCTTAAGCTCCGGAGGAGCGCAATATTGGTAGAAAGCGAAGCAGCGCCCCACACCGAACATCTCACCATTTCGCGGAGGGGGGGAAACAAAAGGTGGGTTTATCCGTCCATCTTCTCTACCAATATCTCATCCCCACGGGATTTGAAGAAAAGAACGAATCACGTTATTCCATCTTCAAGCTCCGGAGGAGCGCAATATTGGTAGACAGCGAAGCAGCGCCCCATCCCGAACATCTCACCATTTCCCGGAAGGGGAGAAAACAAGGGGTGGGTTTATCCGGCCTTCTTCTCCACCAATATCTCATCTTCTACCAATATGTCATCCCTACGGGATTTAAAAAAAAAACGAAAATCGTTATTCCATCTTCAAGCTCCGGAGGAGCGAAATATTGGTAGAAAGCGAAAATGCGGCGACCCATCCCGAACATCTCACCATTTCCCGGAAGGGGGGAAAAAAGGGGTGGGTTTATCCATTCATCTTCTCTACCAATATCTCATCTTCTACCAATATCTCATCCCTACGGGATTTGAAGAAAAAACGATCCGCTTTATTCCCTCCTTAAGCTCCGGAGGAGCGCAATATTGGTAGAAAGCGAAGCGGCGACCCATCCCGAACATGTCACCATTTCCCGGAAGGGGGGAAAAAAGGGGTGGGTTTATCCATTCATCTTCTCTACCAATATCTCATCTTCTACCAATATGTCATCCCTACGGGATTTAAAAAAAAACGAAATTCGTGATTCCATCTTCAAGCTCCGGAGGAGCGCAATATTGGTAGAAAGCGAAGCAGCGCACCACACCGAACATCTCACCATTTCGCGGAGGGGGGGAAATAAAAGGTGGGTTTATCCGTCCATCTTCTCTACCAATAGCTCATCTTCTACCAATATGTCATCCCTACGGGATTTAAAAAAAACGAAAATCGTTATTCCATCTTCAAGCTCCGGAGGAGCGAAATATTGGTAGAGAGCGAAAATGCGGCGACCCATAAATCATATCCCCACCGCACCCTTCAGGGATTATTGCGGAACATGAAACAGGTATTTCTCATCAAACGACACCTCAAAATCCTTCAGCAGCTCCCGGTACTCCTCCATAAAGGTTTTAACGTTATGATGATCTTTCTGATTCATGATGTATGAAATGACATTCGGCAACGCTGATCTTTCATACGAAAAAGCACCATACCCTTCCTGCCACTCAAAATGGCCGTGAACTTTCTGATTTTCATTGATCCATTTTGCTGAATGTGCTTTAACCTCTTTCATCAGCTCAGAAAGAGACTGATTTGGTCTCATTCCAAACAAAACATGCAGATGATCGGGCATGCCATTGATGGCAAGCACCTTGTGACCATTTTGCTGAATAATTCCAGTCAGATATCGGCACAGTTCATCTCTTAAAACATCATGCAATAAATGCTCACGACGTTTTACAGCAAATACCGCCTGAATGTGAATCTGCGTATAGCTGTTTGCCATCCGAATCACCAATGATTGATTAATAAGCCATCAACATCTCCTCTTTTACCAATATGTCATCCCTACGGGATTTGAAAAAAAACAAAAAATCGCAAGATTACATCTCCAAGCGCCAGAGGAGCGCGATATTGGTAGACAAACAATACGGATATCACTCTCTGCCTTCCGGTTTTGGACGCCATGGCTTTCCGGCAGTCCACCCTTCTGATGCTGAAACAACAGCGTCGAACTTTGGTATGTATGGTTTAATGTCCAATAGCGGTGTCTTGTTCAGGATATCAACACCCTCAACGAACAGAATATTGTTTTCCCGGCGTAGTAACTTTACGACAGAGAGCCCTATGCTATTTGGGCGGCATGGATGTCTTGACGCGTAGATGCCGTGCGGCTCATCATCAAGAAATGTCGGACGTACCAGCTCCATGCTTCCGGCCCGGTCAAAGAGATAGAGTAGATAAATATGAGAGAAGGTCTCGATATCCTTCAGGCCGGCTTCAAAGTTCATGAATATCTCGATGCGACCAGGCGAATCCGATGCATAAACCGTTTGCATTGGGCACTCCTTCTTTGACTCGAAGGGCGTATGTATAATTCCAATCGGCTCTATTTCCATTTTTTTACTCGCTCCATCAGTTAGTGGTAATCAATTCGTCCCGGCAGCTTTGAACGCCAGCGCAAGATATTCAGGGATGTGCTTTGAATGGATCTCTTCCTGAGAAAGAAGCTTGATATGACGGCGGAATTTCCCTTCACCTTCAAGCACCCTGTGCGGGTCAGGTAGAACCGCGCCTTCGCTGAACTCAAGCGAAACGTGCTTTGCGTAGGAGAAAATACCGCAGAATGGTTTACCTGCAGAGAAGAGGAGCCCGCCATATTTAATCTCCTCGGTGATCGAGTCGTCCAGAGCAAGCACAACTTCGCGCAATGCCTGCACAAGGTCGTAGCGTTCCTCTCCATGAATACAGAGAGCTTCAAGAAATGTTTTGATACGCTGAGAGCTCATGATGATGCACAAGAGTTACAGGAAAAGAGAAGTGGACTCAAGTGGACAAAGAAATGGTGGACTTAAGTGGACGCCGGGGACAGTATTGAAGAAAAATGAATGTTGAGAAAAAAGTGCCCTGGGATTGCTCCTGGTCTTTGCTCTCCCTGAACTCCTTTTGGTTCTTTTTACAGAAAAAGGGGAACCGTGAAATTGTCAGAGGGCGGTGGCCCGCCCTCTACACAATAAATAGCAGGTGAATCAGAACGACCGGATTGCCCGGACACGGTCAACGTGGGTTTTGGTGCCGGAGTACTGAACGCCGCTCAGGAAGTACTGACCCCAGGCTGCTTTTGATCCATTCTCGGTGGAGCTCCAGTAGTCGCTTCCGCCAAAACCACCGACCAGAACCCGGGCGGCAAAGAGCTGGTTCAACTGCTCCTTGTTTGGCAGGAACCAGTCGCTGAAGCCGTTCAGTTCAAGATTTTCACAACCTTTTTTGGCATCTTTCCAGGTAAAAAAGCCGTCATAGTTAATACCGGCTGAGTGACCCGGCAGATCCTGCCTGGCGGCAATCAGGCCATGCTCACCTGTTTTATCGACAAAAAAGACAATACCTCCACCTGTCGCATCACCGAGAGCTGCCGCATTCGATAGCGTAGAAAACGTAACCATACTCAGTCCACTAAGCAGTAACACGATCCAGAGACGGACGATCTGTTTTGGTGCAATGAATTTCATGATGGATTTCATTGGGGGTTAATAAAGATGACCTTGTCATTACAGAAAAGGAATCCCCGGCAGAAAAAACTGCCTGAAGAGGTTTCTTAAAGATAAAGGTAAAATTCATGATCATCAAATTTTACCACTTGCCTGAGTGTGGTGCTCCCCGAGCGTTTCAGCGACTCAAGAGCGGGAAATCCGCACATACTTTTCAATAATCCTGCAAGTTTATGTATCTTCGCTCAAACTTTTTTCTTCAGTAACGCAAACGCATACACACACCATGGAAAGAACGCTTACCATCCTCAAGCCGGACTGTGTCCGCAAGCAGCTTATCGGTGCAGTTATCGACAAAATTGAACGCGCAGGCTTCCGGGTTGTAGCCATGAAAAAGACCAGACTCACCAAAGAGACCGCCGGAGAATTTTATGCCGTACACCGTGAACGCCCTTTTTACGGCGAACTGGTTGAGTTCATGTCGTCAGGCCCCTGCGTACCGATGATTCTTGAGAAAGCAAATGCCGTCGCTGATTTCCGTACCGTAATCGGTGCAACCGATCCAGCCCAGGCTGATGAAGGCACGATCCGCAAGCTCTATGCCGACAGCAAGGGTGAGAACATCATCCACGGTTCTGACTCTGTCGAAAACGCCGCTATCGAGGCATCGTTCTTCTTCGCAGCCGAAGAGGTTGTCAGAAGCAACTGAGCGCATCACCTGCAAATACAACAAAAAAGCGACCACCGGGTCGCTTTTTTTGTTGCTGTGTTTACAGCTCCGCTCTTTTGCTCATAGCCGTTCATCACTCCCCGGCTGGCTTTTCGCCTTTAATCTCTGTAAGAAATTCGCTGAAGCTCTCGGCATACATCTCCCACAGCGTAACAAATAGCGCTGCGATAATGGGACCGAGAATAAAACCGAAAAGTCCGAAAAGCCCGATGCCACCAAGCGTGCTGAAAAATATCATCAGTTCATGCATCCGTGTATCGCGCCCGATCAGGATAGGACGGATGATATTGTCAATCTGACCGACAACAATGCTGCAAAAGAGCGCAACGCCTATAGCTTGAGGATACTGCCCGGTTGCGGCAAGATAGATGACGGCAGGAACCCATACGATCGGAGGACCGAGAACCGGCACAACCGAAATGACCGACATTACGGTTCCCCAGAAAATGGCACTCTCGATTCCGGCAAAATGCAGCGCAAGGCCGGCAAGAGAGCCCTGGACAACTCCCACGACGAGAGTCCCTTTGAGCGTAGCCCTCGTCACCGAAAGAAAGCGGTCAAGAAGCCTGAATTCATCGCTCTTGGTAAGGGGAAGACAGGCGAGAATCCTGTCCAGAAAAAGCTGCCCGTCCTTTAAAAAGAAGAACATGGTGTAGAGAAAGATAAAGAGCAGAAACAGGTCATTGACCGCGGAAACGGTAAATGAGGAGATCGAGCTGAAAAGCAGTGACCCTGCCTGTGAAGCGAGCTCCCCTGCTTTTTTGAGAATCTCCTCACGATAGAGCGCAAGTTCATCATAAAAGGGCAGCGTACGCAGCTGCTGATCAAAAGCTGCAGGTTCCTTGATCTGCTGCTGTATCAGGGGCAGCGCGATACTGCTCAAGCGGACTGCCTGGGAAGCGACAACACCAAGGAGCGCCGCGAGAGGGAGAAAAACAACAAGAAGAAGCGTGACAATGGTCATGGCCGCACTAAGACTCTGGCGCCCTCTGAACCATCTCTTGTAGCGGTTGAAAAGCGGCATGGCAAGCGCAGAAAAGATGGCCGCAAGAAAAATAGCCATGAGAAAATAGCGGATCATGGCAAAAAACAGGGCCGACATGAACAGTAATACAAGAAGAAGTATGACCTGATTGGCTTTGATGCTGTTCATAATTATGGTTGTTTGATTTCATTCTCTCTCTGCTGACCACCCCGAACCCTAAAACCACTCGGAGCGCTCCTCCCCAAGCAACCGGGTTCGAACCAGTGCAACCGCAAATATGCCGGCGGTTTCAGCCCTGAGAATGGTTCTTCCCAGCGAAATCTCACAAAAACCGGCGGTTTTGGCTTTCTCCACTTCAATATCTGTAAATCCGCCTTCACCGCCGATCATGAAAAGCGTCTTTTTGCCGGCACACTCTACTTTCGGGGCCTCCTCCGAGGCTTCGTAGGGAATCAGCTTGAGATCATAGCCCTGAAGCGCTGAGACCTGGGCAAAGGTGAGCGGCTCACTGAGCGCGGGCAGATAGCAGCGTTTTGACTGACGTGCCGCTGAGAGCACAATGGTTTTCCACCGTTTAAGCCGCCCCTGGACCCTCTCTTTTGATGGCTGGGCGAGTGTGCGCGCCGTGATCATGGGAATGATGGACGAGACGCCGAGTTCGGTAGACTTTTCGAGAAACCACTCGAACCGCTGCGGATTCTTGAGCATGGAGAGCGCGACTGTAACGCCGGTTTTCGGCTCACCGACAAGACGATGGTCAAGAATCTCCGCTTCAAGCGACGATTTGCCGACCTCTGAAATCCTGGCCTCACAGCGAATGCCGTTGCCATCGGTTACAAGAATCAACTCTCCCTTCTGTTTTCTCAAAACACGCGCAAGATGATGAAACTCATCGCTGTCAATCACGATGCGCCCGGCATCAATATCGATATGCTCACGTGTTGTATAAAACAGTTCCATAGCCTCTTTACTCCTTTGCAGCCAAAGCAACTGCAGCAATTGAAATACGTTCGGCACCGCCGTCACGGAGTGCGGCGGCGGCGGCAGCCATGGTCGCCCCTGTTGTGACCACATCATCGACAAGAAGCAGGTGGCGCACGGTGAGGGCCGGTAAAGTCTGAAACGCTCCATCTACATTCTTTTTCCGTGCCGCTGCCGAAAGTCCGGTCTGAGAGCGTGTATTGCGTTTTCTCTTCAGCAGATCCCGGCGAACAGGCTTGTGCAATACCGCGGCGATCCCTTCTGCAATTTTATCGGACTGGTTATAGGAGCGTTCGATTTTTTTCAGCGAATGAAGCGGAACCGGAACAATACAGTCAATATCAGGGGTGTTACACCCCTCAAGCATCCACTCTCCCAACTGCCGGCCAAAACTGTTTGCGAGATTGAAGAGCCCTTCATATTTCATGGCATGAAGCGCCTGCTGCAGCGAACTCTCTTTGTGAAAGAGGTAACGGCACCACCCCTTTTCAAAGGGGAATTTTCCGCCAAAACGCGAAGCTATGGTATGACGAAGCATCGCTTCTGATGACGATGGCGTTGAAAACGAGTCGAACTCCTCCATGCAGGAGCTGCAGCAATACTTTTCGCCGGGAACAAGTCCTTTTCTGCAGACAATGCAGACATTGGGGCAGAGAAGATGAAGCAGCTCTTCAAGCATGATCTCACCGGTTATGTTCCGCCGAAGCAGAGCGCTGCGGCACCATACACTCCTGCCTTGTTGCCAAGACGGGCTGGAACCAGCTCAAGCCCCTCATGCATGGGAGGAAGCGTGGAGCGCCTGATCTGCTCAAGGGCAGGAGTAAACACAAGGTTTCCGGCAGCCGAAATACCTCCGCCGATGACAAATTTCCGGATATCCATAAGCGCCACGACACTGGCAAGCCCCACACCAAGAATTGAGCCTACCCGGTTCCAGACTGCAAGGGAGAGTTCGTCACCTTCAAGTGCTGCTTTTTCAAGATGGCGGGGCGAAAGCCTGGTATAGTCATGATTACAGAGCAGGCCGACCGAGGAGCCGGTGGCGCTCGCTTCAATCATCCGGCGTGCAAGTGCCACAATCTGCTCTTTGCCGATGAGTCCTTCAATGGTGCCCCGAATCCCGGCATGAACGGCTTCCCCTTCGAAATCGATAATCATGAACCCGAGTTCGCCGGCGGTCCCATTCGGGCCGCGATAGAGTTTCCTGTTCAAAATTATCCCTCCGCCAACACCGGTACCGAGTGTAACCAGCAGAAAATCCCGGAAGCTGTGGCCGGCGCCAAACACTGCCTCCCCCAATGCCGCCGCATTGGCATCATTTTCCAGAATCACCGGCATCTCAAGATTTTCCTCTCTCTTCAGGCAGTTCTGCAATTCATCCCGCAACGCGAAGATGGTCCAGCCCGGCAGATTCGGAGGATAGCTCAACACCCCTTTTTCAGCATCAACCGCACCCGGTGCGCCAAGTCCGGTACCGGCAAACCGTTCGGGATCAAGAGTCAGCAGTGCACTCCGGTAGAGATCAGAAATAATGGATGCAAGCTGTACCACAACCCCCGCAGGACCGGATGCGGTTTCAGTTGGAATACTCCTCTCGGTGAGGATTCCACGCTCCTCCATGACGACCGCAGCCTTGATCGCCGTACCTCCAAGGTCAATACCGATTGCCCAACGGGACATAATGCAGCACCCTCAAAATTAGTTGTTGTATGGCCTGATGAATTTCCGGCCGTATTGCCCCGAGGCAAAAAAGTCAAGAATCTCTCTGATCTCCGGCTCCTGAGGCAGTTCACTCTTCACCTTTTCAAGGGCGTTACCCAGAAGAAGCCCCGACTGAAAAAGAATCCGGTATGCATTTTTAACCAGCGTTATCTTCTCCGGCGTAAAACCCCGCCGTTTCAGACCGATAGCGTTCAGACCCTCATAGCGAAAAGAGTCATGCCCGCCTGCCATCACAAAAGGGGGAACATCAAGCGAAGCTCTTGCGATACCGCCTACCATGGCGAAGCGGCCAATACGTACAAACTGGTGAACTCCGGCAAGGCCTCCGATCACCGCATAGTCGCCAACTTCACAATGACCGCCGAACTGAACAGAGTTTGCGATAACAACGTTGTTGCCAATCACACAGTCGTGACCGGCATGCACATAGGCCATGATAAGATTATCAGAGCCGACAACGGTTTTACCGCTCGCCTTTGTCCCGCGGTTAAGGGTCACACACTCCCTGATAACCGTCCGGTCGCCGATATAGAGATAGGTCTGCTCTCCGGCAAACTTGAGGTCCTGGGGAGCGGTAGCAAGCACTGCACCGGAATGGATGCGGCAATCACGGCCAATGCGTGCGCCGGATGCAATGTAAACGTGTGGCGCTATCGTGGTACCGTCACCGATTTCAACATCATCATCAATAACAGTGTAGGGCCCAATGGTGACCCCTTCTCCGAGAACGACATTCTGGCCGATCACGGCAGTTGCATGAACAGTGCTCTGCATAGGCTTATTGCTTCATTGTTTTAAATTTCTCCATAAGTCCCGGCTGACGAAGCTCGGTAGCAAGCCGGGCGATGATGCGATTGGCTTCATCCTCCCTTCCGAAATCGCGATATGCCCGTGCAAGCACATAAAAAAGTCGGGGATCGGACTCCAGAGATGACTGGCTGCGCAGTTTTTCAAGATATTTAATATACGAAGAGGCTTTCTGCTTTTCACCAAGACGAACATAGAGCGCAATGACCGAACCGGCAAGTTCAGGATTTAACGGGTACTGGGCGAGCGGCAGAAGCTGGGACGATTTGTCCAGAACCTCAAGGGCAAGTGCACCCCTGCGCAGCGTGCGCATGGAACCGTTTGCTTCATGGATGGTGATCTCTCCCGCAGGATCTGCAGCGAGCTCAAGGGCAAGCCGTACAAAGAGCGGGGTGTAGTTGCCGCAAAGCCGTCTTGCGGTCTCTTCAAGAAATACCTTAGGGTTATTAAGATTCCGATAGCGGTAAACACCAACAAGATTGCGGTAGAGCAGCACCGGATCAACAAAGCTCATCGGGTCAGCGCTTTTAACCGGAACCACCCTGTAGGCAAGTCCGTCAAGACGGAGATAGTTTTCTATGCCAATCATGCTTTCAGTATCTACCGTCAGAGCAAAATAGATTGGCCGGGTGGAGAAGTTGTTCATCAGAATCTCATAGACCGCTATATCCTGGGGCCGGAGATAACCCTGACCGTCATAGGTCAGTCCGGGTTTCAGCAGCCAGGTCATGGTATCCTGCGGTTCTGCGGGCAGCGAAACCCCGCGTTGAGAGATGTCACGGACAAGCTGCTGGCGGGCCGGAAACGAAGGAAGAACAGCATCCACCGAATCAATCGGAACGTAGGTGATATCGGCAATCTCCCCATCACTCAGACTCAATGCAACCGGCTTGGCTCCTCTTGGACGGCTGTTTTTCAACTGATCGAGGTACCAGCCGGTATTGGCCAGACTGAGATTGACCACCCGCACATCGGTACGGATTCCCTCGACCTCCTGAAGGTACCAGAGAGGAAAGGTGTCATTGTCGCCATTGGTAAAAAGAATGGCATCCTTTTCACAGCTCTGCAGCATATTCCAGGCCCAGTCCCATGGCACATAGTTGCCGGAGCGGTCATGCACCCGGTAGTTTGCCTGCAGCATCCGGCCGTTGATCAAAAGAAACGCTGCGGTAACCGTCAGCGAGGCGAGAATCAACTGCGTGTTTCTGCCTTTTCCTTTCAGCCGATCGCTGGCCATCTGCCAGATGCTCTCCACCCCGATGCCTATCCAGAGGGCAAAAGCAAAAAAGCTGCCGACATAACTGTAATCCCGCTCGCGCGGCTGAGGTTCAGTCTGGTTGAGATAGATAACAAGAGCTGCGCCGGTAAAGACAAAGAGCGCCGTAACGACAAGCCCCATCTTCCACTGACGCCTGAAATGAGTGACTGCACCGACAAGCCCGACAAGAAATGGAATGCCCCACAGCACCGACCAGTCAACTCCGGCTCCCTCCATATCATGCTCACGACCGATAAACTGCCAGCCGAAATAGCGGAAGTACATCTTCTGCATCTGATAGGTGAGAAAATAGTCGAGATCGCTCGAGTACTGCTCGTAGAAATACTGATGCACCGGCTCGGGTGACCACCTCCGCGGCCAGAGGGGCATATCTCCATACTGGTCACGGTTCAGGTAGGAGAAAAAGACTGTCGGAGTCGACGGGTTATTTTCATTGATCGGCGGACCGGCCTGTGCCCGCACAAAGATCAGCGCGTAGGAGGTGTATCCGATAATAATAAGAAAGAGCGACACCAGAAGCGTGTTCAAAAGCGGCATCCGGTGTTTATGGCTATACCAGGTGCCATAGATGAGCAGCGCGAGAAAGAGGAAAAAACCGGGCCACGAGGTAAGCTGAAAAATTATGGGCAGCCCTTTGATAATACCGATATAGATCAGGAAAAAAAGCCCCGATGAGGCCAGGCAGAGCAAAGCAAACGATTTAACCGTAACCTTATGTTTTTTGAAATAGTAGAGAAGGGCAACAGGGAAAACCGCCAGCAGACTGAGCAGGTGAACACCGATAGAGAGACCGATCATATACATGACCAGCAGCAGCCACCGTTCATTGCCCGGCCTGGGCTCTTCATCATACCAGCGGAGGATAATCCAGACAATAAGGGCAGTAAACAACGATGAGGCGGCATAGACTTCGGCTTCAACGGCATTGAACCAGAAACTGTCGGAAAAGGCAAGGGCCAGCGCTCCGATAACGGCACTGCCATAAGCCGATACCTTTTCAGCCATGCTCCAGCCAGCCGGATCGCTCTTTCGATAGAGCATAATAAGCCGGACAATGATGAGATAGGTCAGACTGACGGATGCTGCGCTTGCCAGCGTACTGATCAGGTTGACTCTGGCTCCGATATCAGTGAACAGGGGAATCATGGTAAAGAGGCGCCCGAGCAGAAGAAAAAGCGGTGATCCCGGAGGGTGCGGAATACCGAGGGTATAGGCTGTAGCGATAAATTCCCCGCAATCCCAGAACGAGAAGGTGGGAGCCATGGTGGCGAGGTATAAAATTTCCGCTGCAATAAAGAGAACTGCCGCAAGAGTACGATTAATCGTCCGGTGTGTCATAGATCTGAAACGTTGTCAATAAGCCTGTCCGAAAATAAGATCCCCGGCAATGAGATCGGCAAACAAAAAACCTTTTTCTGTCAGATAGAGCCTCTCCTCTGCAAGTCGTATCCACCCTTTCGCTTCGAATCGTTCAATGCGTTCTGAAAGGCGAAGCCCTAATTTATTGTCTTTTCTCAAAAACTCAACACATAGACCACTGTTTATTCTCAGCGCAAGAAAAACCTTTTCGGTAAAGATCTCCTCATCCGTCAGCTCCTCACGAAAAGAGTCCACTGCCTCCGGGTTCGCGATATAGCGGCTCAAAGCTGAAACATTTGCCGTGCGGATTTCACGTCCCCCTGAGCAATAAAAACTGTGTGCCGAGGGACCGAAACCGATGTATGGCTGACGTTTCCAGCTTGCCAGATTATAGCGGGAGTGATGATTACCGAAACAGAAGTTGGAAACCTCGTAATGATGGTACCCCTCCTCACCCAGTTTCCGCCCTGCATATTCATAGAGGTCAGCCTGCACGCTCTCATCCGGAACAGTAATCGATCCGTTCATCAGATTGCGGTGAAGCAGGGTCTTCGGCTCCACAGAGAGCATATAGACTGAGATGTGCTGAGGCCGCAGCATAACCGCCTGCTCCATATCGGCCTTCCAGAGCGGCATCTGCTCACCCGGAACTCCACAGATGAGATCAACACTGACCGAATCAAACTGCTTCAGAGCCCTTTCTGTTACCTGCATCGACTCAAGGGCTGTATGGGCACGACCAAGTGCACGAAGCTTTTCATTGGTAAAGGATTGAAGGCCGATACTCAGCCTTGTTATCCCTGCCGCACGAATCTCCTCCATTGCCCCTGCCGCAAGATCTTCCGGATTTGCCTCAAGAGCTATTTCGATATCGGGAGAAAACGTGCACAGGGAGGCAACCTGCTCAAGCCATCCGGCAAGGTAGTGTACCGGTACCATGGATGGCGTACCTCCCCCGAAATGAATCGCGCTGATGGTTCGGCCTTGCAGCATCGGGGCACGAAAAGCCGTCTCAAGAGCGAGAGCCCTGAAAAACGCTTCAATATGTTTTGTTGCGGTTACAAGATAAAAATCACAATAGCTGCACCGGCTCCGGCAGAATGGAATATGGACATAAAGTGTAAGCATGGAAGAAGAAGAGCCGTCGGGCTGTTCAGCGGGAGCTTCAGACAGGGGCAAGGATATACTCCGTAACGGCCTGATAGAGATCATCAGCAACAAATTCAGGAATGATATTTTTCTTCAAGCAGAGATCTTCCTCATTATGACCGGTACGCACAAGCACAGGCCTCAGTCCGGCCCGCTGGCCGCACTCGACATCAATGGTTTTATCTCCGACAAAAAAAGAGGCACTCCTGTCGACTACAAGTCCTTCTGCCTGATAGTCCCGTATGGCATGCTCAACCATTCCTGTTTCCGGTTTCCGGCACGCGCTGTAACGGTCGTAGAGTGGATGGGGGTAGTCCGGATGGGAGGGGCAGTAGTAGCATCGATCGAACGCTGCACTCCGCCGGGAGAGCAGCTCATTGAGATACCGGTTCACCTCTTCAACCTGTTCAACCGTCGCAATCCCCCGGGCAATACCCGCCTGGTTGCTGATAATAACGATCCTGAAACCGGCCGCCTTTGCCAGAGCAATAGCCTCATCGGCGCGCTCAATCAGAATCAGCTGCTCTTTCAGATAAACGTATGAACCGGTATCGCGATTGATGGTTCCATCCCGGTCAAGAAAAAGAACCTTTATGGTCTCCGACATCTTTTACGGCTTTTCAAGAAGTTTGCGATACAACTCGCCATACTCTTCAGCCGAGTTTTTCCAGGCAAAATCACGGTTCATAGCTTCACTGACAATCTGCTGCCAGAACTCCCCGTTCTGATAGCACTCAATGGCCTCCTGAAGCTTCAGGGTCAGAGCCTCTGGGGTATACTCATGAAAAATAAATCCGGAACCGTTGCTGCCTGAAAGTTCATCAATTGTTTCAACAATACCGCCTCCTGCATAGACAACGGGAATTGTTCCATAGTTCATGGCAAACATCTGGATCATTCCGCACGCCTCAATCATTCCGGGCATAAGCAGGATGTCGAGTCCGGCAATCGCAAGATGGAAGAAGGTGTCGGAGTACTCCGTCTGAACACTCACCTGTTCGGGATGCTCCGCCGCAAAATCCTGAAATACTTTTTCATATTTCTTGTCACCCGAACCGTAGATCACCAGCTGAATATCAAGCGCAACAAGCTGTTCAAGACTTGCCTGGAGGAGCTCGGCGCCCTGGAACTCGTCAAAGTTAGCGATAACACCAACGACCGGCACGCCTTCACGATAGGGTAGTCCGGCCTCTTCGAGCAGCGTTTTTTTATTGTCCAGCTTGCCCTCCATATTCTCCAGACCGAAACGTTTTTTGATCAGCTTGTCGGTCGAGGGATTCCACTGGCGGGTATCTATACCGTTGACAATTCCGTGAAAATTGTCCTGATGCTCCTCAAGTACCCGGCCGAGCCCGTAGGTCTGCACACCATCATGCACAATCTCTTCGGCATAACGCTTCGAAGTTGTGGTAAGCAGGTCAACATTTTCCACTCCGGTATAGAGCATATTCACCTCATC
>NZ_JAAORA010000001.1:510000-607500 GCF_011601315.1 Candidatus Chlorobium masyuteum
CCGCCGTGCAGATGGGGCTGATCTACGTCAATCCCGAAGGGCCGGACGGGAAGCCGGACCCTGTTGCCGCAGGCAGAGACATTCGAGAAACCTTCGCGCGCATGGCCATGAACGACGAGGAGACCGTAGCACTCGTCGCCGGAGGGCACACGTTCGGCAAATGTCACGGCGTCGGCGATCCGAAACTGATAGGCCCTGTACCCGAAGCCGCTGACATCGAGGAGCAGGGGCTTGGCTGGAAGAGCGGCTACGGCAGCGGGAAGGGGGACGAGACCATGACCAGCGGACTGGAAGGCGCATGGACGCCCGACCCGATTCATTGGGATATGGGCTATTTCGGTATGCTCTTCAAATACGAGTGGGAGCTGACCAAGAGCCCGGCCGGCGCATGGCAGTGGAAACCGAAAGATGTAGCCGAGGAGGATCTCGCACCGGCGGCCCACGATCCGTCTAAACGTGTGCCGACCATGATGTCCACTGCAGACCTTGCGATGCGTATGGATCCGGTCTACGAGCCGATTGCACGGCGGTACTATGACCATCCTGACCAGTTTGCTGACGCATTTGCGCGCGCATGGTTCAAGCTGACCCATCGCGATATGGGCCCGCGATCCCGTTATCTCGGCAACGAGGTTCCGGCAGAGGAGCTGATCTGGCAGGATCCGGTACCAACAGTCGATCATGAGCTGATCGGCGATGGAGAGATCGCAGAACTCAAGCAACGGCTCCTGGCCTCCGGTCTGACAATTCCGGAACTGGTCTCGACAGCCTGGGCATCGGCCTCCACCTTCCGGGGTTCGGACAAGCGTGGCGGAGCCAACGGCGCACGTATCCGGCTTGCGCCACTGAAGGAGTGGGAAGTCAACCAGCCGCTGCAACTCAAAAAGGTGCTGCAGATACTCGAAGTAATCCAGCAGGATTTCAACAGCTCCGAGACTGGAGGAAAAAGGGTTTCGCTTGCCGATCTGATCGTACTGGGTGGATGCGCAGCTCTCGAAGAGGCTACCGGACGTGCCGGCTACCTCGTAACCGTTCCCTTCACACCGGGCCGCTCGGATGCCTCTCAGGAGCAGACCGACGTGGAGTCATTTGCCGTGCTCGAGCCGCTCGCTGACGGGTTCCGCAACTACACCAAACGAAAATACAGCCTGTCGGCAGAAGAGATGCTGGTTGACCGCTCGCAGTTACTGACACTTACCGCTCCGGAAATGACCGTGCTTCTGGGCGGCCTTCGTGTGCTGAACGTCAATTTCGAACAGTCGCCGCATGGCGTTTTCACCAAACGTCCGGAAACGCTCACCAATGACTTCTTTGTGAATCTGCTCGACATGGGCACGGAGTGGAAACCGATCTCGCAAGAGCAAGACAAATTCGAAGGTCGTGATCGCAAAACCGGTGAAGCACGGTGGACTGCCACCCGCGTTGACCTCATCTTCGGCTCTAACGCCCGCCTCCGGGCCATTGCGGAGGTGTATGGAAGCTCAGACGCCCGAGAGAAATTCGTGACCGACTTTATTGCCGCATGGAACAAAGTGATGAATCTCGATCGTTTCGACCTCACCTGAAGGTCAACAGCCAAATTAATCCCGTCAGGAATCGATGGATAGCCTCCTATCCCTCAGCCTGCCGGGATTTTTCTTCTATCGCTCCTCTTCGACTTTCCCCTTGAACGCAAAAAGGCAGCCCGAAAGCTGCCTTTTTTAAGAAAAGAGAAGAAACCGAGCTTACTGCCAGCCGCCGACCATGGCGAATATTTCACGGTCGCCGATCGGTACGGGCACTGCTGCTACCGGATTTTCCTGGATGAGGAAATCGGCAATTTCGTTGTATGGCTTGAGGCACTCTGGTTTGTCTGGGGTGTCATCCATGGCAAACATGGTTTTTCCGGCAAACCGGCTCTTGCGGATCAGTTCATGGTAGGGCACTTTGGCAAGCAACCTTGTGCCTACCTTCTCGGCAAACTGGTCGAGCATGTTGGTGCCGCCGCCGGTGGTGTAGTCAACTCGGTTGGCAACGATACCGGCAAGTTTCACCTTGTAGCGTGCACTCTTCTGCTGGATGGCCATGCAGAGGCGGTTGGCGGCAAAGATGCTGTCGAAATCGTTGGTGGCAATGATGATGGCATAGTCGGCATAGTTCAGGGGGGCGCTGAAGCCGCCGCAAACAACGTCGCCAAGCACATCGAAGAGGATCACATCATACTTGTCATACAGGCCGAGCTCCTGGAGCAGGGTGACAGATTCACCGACGACGTATCCGCCGCAGCCGCTTCCGGCAGGAGGTCCACCGGCTTCAAGACAGTCAATACCGGCAAAACCGGTTTCAATAATATCCTCCGCACTCAGCTCCTCGTGATGAAAATCCACCTCTTCAAGAGCCTCGATAACGGTTTTCTGCAACTTCCCGGTAATGGGGAAGGTGCTGTCATGTTTCGGATCACAGCCAATCTGAAGTACCTTGGCGCCTTTCAGGGCAAGTGCCGCCGAAATGTTGGCGCTGGTGGTGCTTTTTCCAATACCGCCCTTGCCATATACCGCTAATACTAAACTCATAATGATATCAGAGAAAATGATTGAAAGTTAAACCTTACCCGCCGAGTGACTCTTTTGCCTGGCGGAAAACCTCTACAGAGACCTGTGTTGCACCGTTTTCGCGCGCAAAGGTCTCGGTGTTCTTTCTTACCTTCTTGCGGACAAAAAACGGAACTTTTTTCAGCATGGTTTCGGCATCGTCAGTCCAGATCATATCACCATCACCGGAAACCTGTTCCGATTCAGAGGTAACTCCATGGGCTGCCTGGCCGTTGCCCGTGGAAACAGCAGAGAGTGCTTCATGAGGCTCACCGGAAGGGGAGCTCTCCTCGTATTCCAGACCGGCATCACCGAAAAAGTCGATCAGGTGCTTTTCAAGACCGAGTTTGCATGAGAGATAGACTCTGTCGGCAATAACGTCAGAGCCGTCAAAGCCGAAGAAGGGATAGTAACCGAGCAGATGATTTTCAATATGGGTCGGGGGGCAGACCACCATACAGGGAACATCAAGCTTTCGGCAGCTGTGGCGCTCCATCTGGGTACCGCAGACCAGATCGGGCATCTCCTCATCGATCAATTTCGAGACATCCTGGAACTTGTCGGTCACCATGAGTTCACCGGGAAGGTACCCTTCAAGCTCCTTGCGTACCCAGTCGGCATGCTGCTCCAGATAGGTGCCGGCACCGATAATCTTCATGCCGAGCTCATCCTTAAGAAACTTCACAATACCGACCGTATGGGTTGCGTCGCCGAAAACAAACGCCCGCTTGTTGCTGAAACTCTCCATATCGGCGGTTCTTGCAAACCATGGAACACCGCTCGGAGCATTGATGCCGTCGAGTGAAAAGTTGTGCAGCTTCGGCATCGTAATCGTTGGCACACCACGTTCAGCGCAGGTAATGTTGAGCTGCTCAATTACTGAGCGGAGCCATGCAAGGGTGGGTTCAACACCGATAGGTGCCTCATAGATCGCAGGCATGGCAAATTTGTCGGCAAGATATCTGGCCGCCGTGGTGCCGATTTCACGGTAAGGAGCAATATTGAGCCATGCCGCAGGCAGCTTGCCGAGATCGTCAATTCCTGCTCCCCAGGGAGCCACAACGTTAACCGTAACACCGAGAGTCTGCAACATCCGGCGAAGAGAGGTGAGGTTGGCTCGCAGGTGAAATCCAAGTGAGGTAAAACCGAGCAGGTTCACTGAAGGAACTGCGGTTTTTTCCTGTGGGGCGGCATAACGCTTGACCAACTCGGTAAAGAGCCCGTCTGCTGCCTCATTTTCCGAAACCCTGAAGGGGTTGAGAGCATAGACCAGCAGCTTCTCCTCCGGTACACCGGAGTGCAGCGCCAGCTGGTTGAGATCCTCCTGGAGCAGTGCGGTACTGCAGCTCGGAGCAATGACGGTAAGATCGGGATGATAGTGGTGCTCAACCTGCTGCAGTGTTGAAGGAAGCCGGGATACTCCCTGGGCAAGATCCCGTCCGCGGACAACGCTGATTGAGAGGCCCGGAAATGCCGGTGTCCGTTCAAGCATGGTGTAGGTTGCCGTGATGTAATCATCTCCCTGGGGAGCATGATAGACGGTGTGAACCCCTTTCATACTGTTGGTCACCCGGCTGATACCGTGAAGGGCTGTGCCCTCGTAGAGCCAGAAAGCTAAGCGCATACTTGTAAAACGTTTGTTATTGCATTTTCCTTCAGTGAATTATTCAGCGCTCGGCATGACCCCTTCAAGCCACACCTCCTCGTCAAACGCCGGCAGCAAACTGCGGCGCTGGAGCGGTGAAACAAACAGATTGGCCAGAGGAAAGACACCCGACCAGCTATGAATAGAGGTCAGCATGAACTCCATACTCCACTTCACAACAAATCCATGACCGACAAACGGGTTGGCTGTCATCAGCGATGTAACAATAAGGTCCGGCTTGATGCGTTTGACATCCACAAGCTGTCGATGGAAGTTCGGCTGTTCGACCACGCGGACGCCTTCAAGCGCCTCAAGCTCACGTGAATGAAATTTCTTGTTGATGTAGGCACTGCTGCACTCCACAACGTCAGCTCCGGCATTTTTCAGGAAGCGTCCCAGCGGCAGCTCCAGCATGGTATCAGCAGTCAGAAATACCTTCTTGCCCTTGAGCAGATCGGTCTGTTTGCGAATCTTCTCCCATGCGGCTTTTTCGCGGTCACGAAGATCGACCGTGATACCGAATTCCCGGGCGAGATCCTCCCAGAACGCTCTGGTTCCGTCAGGACCGAAGGGAAAAAGCGAGTTAAGAACGCGGGCACCCCTTTCACGGGCAAGCTTGACGGCAACCCTTGAAAGGTATGGCTGGATCGGAGCCAGTACGGTATCAGGACCAATCGCAGGCATCCTGTCAAAACGGGATTCAGGAAGAAAACCGCCTACAGCAATACCAAGCTCTTCGGCCTCAGCCCTGAGGTCATCGGCTGTGGCATCGTTGACTGATCCGAGAAAGACAACCTTTTTCTCTCCGGCTGGTGCTTCAGGACAGAACGGTACCAGTGCATGGAGCACCGAATCCTCCGCCTGGGTAAAGTTATAGACCAGACCGCTGGCAGGGACAAAGAGCACCGGAACATCCGGAGTGCTGAGATGGTGGGCAAGACCCTTGAAATCGACCTTCATCACCTCGGGTGTACATGACGAGAGAAGAAAGATCACTGAAGGGTGATGATCAGCCTTTATTTCACGGAGAATCTCCTCAAGGGTAGGCTCACTCTTGGAGAGATCACCCTCCTCAATAAGGGCAATGCCAAAACGGGGTTTGGCAAAGATCATCATGCCGAGAGCATTCTGCAGAAAATGGGCACAGGTATGTGTACCGAGAATGAGAAAAAAGCTGTCCTTGATCTTTTGATACATCCAACCGACACAGGCCAGGCCGCAAAAACTGTGTGTAACGTTATCTTCCTTGATTATCTGAACATCACCGGGAACCTGCATCATGAAGTATCTCCTCCTGATTGTTACTGCCCGCTGGTAACACCCTTCAGAGGGCGTGAAGAGGCGTTACAACGGTAAACTTAAAGAAACTGAAGATAAAATATTTTCGGTAATCCCCCTACTCATCCAACGCTCTCTCTGAGGCTATTTTTGCTTTAACGGAAGCGGTTTTCTCACCAAGACGAACTGCCCGATCCCGGCGGTCATCAATTTTTATAACCGTATAGACCCGCCTTCCTCCTTTGCTGAACGAATACTCATGGAGCTTCTGAGCCAGATCAAACAGGAGCGGTGCCGGTCCTTCAACCGTGGTCCCCATATCATGCAGCCTGAAACTGCAGCCGCTTTCAGCAAGAAGCTCCTGAAGGCCGGCGACAAAGCCGCTCAGGCTCCCCTCCCTGCTGTCAAGGGGAATAACGGCAATATCCATCAAAGCCATAGCAAACAGTTCAGGATGTTATCTGAAAACAGTCTCGTTGCGGCCGGGCCCGACAGAAATAAAGGTTACCGGAACCTGCAGTTCACGCTCAAGGAAAGTGACATAGTTCTGTGCTTCAGGCTGCATATCGGAGAATGTCCGGGCATCCGCATTTGAAGCTTTCCACCCCTTCATTGTGGTAAAAACCGGCTTTACTCTTGAAAGAGTCTGATGATCGGTCGGAAAATCATGGATCTCTTTGCCGTCGAGCATATAGGAAGTACACACCTTGACTTCGTCAAAAGTGTCAAGTACATCGAGCTTGGTCAGCGCAATTTCAGTAACACCGTTAACGGTTAGTGAGTAGCGCAGGGCAACCAGATCAATCCAGCCGCACCTGCGTTTTCGTCCTGTCGTGGCACCAAACTCATGACCGATTCTGCCGAGCTGTTCGCCGGTCTCATCATCAAGTTCAGAGGGGAATGCGCCATTGCCGACTCTGGTCATATATGCCTTGCTGATTCCAATCACCTTGCCGATATAGTTTGGAGCGATGCCGGATCCGGTACAGGCTCCACCGGATGTGGGGTTCGAGGAGGTCACATAGGGATAGGTTCCGTGATCCACGTCGAGCAAGCACCCTTGTGCACCTTCGAGCAGAACCGTTTTTCCCTCCCTGAGCCGACGGTTCAGGTAGAGCTGGGTATTGGTAACATAGGGGTCGATAATCTTGTCGAACTCCTGATACTCACGCACCATCTCCTCAACATCTACCTCCTCCTTTTCATAGATATTTTTGAACACCTTGTTCTTGGCGGCAAGGTTCTCCCGGATCTTCTCCTCAAGCACCTGCGGATTAAGCAGATCAACAACCCTTATGCCTTTGCGGGCAAACTTGTCTTCATAACTTGGTCCGATTCCACGACCGGTCGTACCGATCTTCTGGTCACCCTGGGCGGTTTCGTGCAATGAATCAAGCAGTTTATGGTAAGGCATGATCAGGTGGGCATTGTGACTGATAAACAGCCGCCCTTTAACGGTGAAACCAAGCTCCTCGACTTTTTTAATCTCTTCAAGCAGCGCGACAGGGTCAATAACGACACCATTACCGATAACACAGACACACCCTTCGTTAAAAATGCCCGAAGGTATCAGGTGCAGAACAACCGTTTTATTATCGAAACAGATGGTATGACCGGCATTTGCCCCACCCTGGTAACGGACAACGATATCGTACTTGTCCGAAAGGTAGTCTACGAGCTTTCCCTTGCCCTCATCACCGAACTGTGTGCCGACTATGACGGTTGCAGACTGGGACGGTGTAATGAATTGTTTTGATTCCACGACAATTGGTTTTAACGGATATAATTATCTAAATGAGCAAGCAGCTCACTCTTTCCCTTTCCGGAAAAAGATGAATAATTTACAATAAATTTGGCTTTCGCCGCGCAACTTTCCATAATCCGCCGGGTCTTTACCATCTCCTTTTGTGTCAGCTTGTCAAACTTGGTCAGCACAATACCATATGGCCGCTCATGATACTCAAGAAAACCCAGCATTGCCCGGTCAGACTCCATAGCCGGATGGCGGGCATCGAAGAGCAGAACGACCAGTGATATACTCCGGCGCTGCTCTATGTATGAGGAGAGCAGATGACCCCAGGCCGCTTTCTGTTCCTGGCCGACGGCAGCATACCCATAACCCGGAAGATCAACGAAATAAAACTCCTGGTTGATCAGAAAATAGTTGATCAGTCTTGTTTTTCCAGGTGTTGAGCTGGTTTTGGCAAGAGCTTTCAGCCCGGTAAGAGAGTTGAGAAGGGTCGATTTTCCTACATTGGATCGGCCCGCAAAAACAATTTCAGGAGTGGATTCTTCCGGCAGTCCGGAAAGAGCGGAAACACTTATGTGAAAGGCAGCACTGGTAATCTTCATACAAAAAGAGCAATCAAAAGGGGTGCCCATAAAAAAGAGCAACAAAAAGGAAGCTAAAAACCTTGCGTTAAAAACCCAAATGTTTAACTTTCATCCGGCTTTTTACGTATTACATCCCGGCTTCACTATAAATTGTCATGAGCGGCTTGAGTGCGAGGCGGACGGAGCGCAGAAACCGGAGTGTACACGGAGTACATGAGGATTTCGAGCATCGCCCGACGAAGCAATCGAGTTGCGCAATAAATTTAGCGCGGTGCCCATCCTCCAAAAAGGAAGAACAAGCAGAAGATGTCACTCTTCATATACAACTCACTCAGCAGAACCAAAGAGCAGTTTGAACCCCTGCACCCTGGATTCGTCAGCATCTATGTATGCGGACCAACCGTCTATGGCCACTCCCATCTTGGTCATGCAAAAAGCTATGTCTCTTTTGACGTTGTCGTACGCTGGCTGCGTCACTGCGGGTATCAGGTAAAATATGTCCAGAACATCACCGATGTTGGCCACCTGACCGATGACGCCGATGAGGGTGAAGACAAGATCATGAAGCAGGCCCGGCTTGAAAAAACCGACCCCATGGAAATCGCGCAGTTCTATACCCGCAGTTTCTATGAGGATATGGATCGGCTCGGCATTCTCCGGCCCAATATTGCTCCTGCAGCGACCGCCCATATTCCTGAACAGATTGCACTGATTGAGCGCCTGGTGGAAACTGGTCACGCCTATGAGGTCAACGGCAACGTCTACTTCTCCGTAGAGTCGTTTCCCGGATACGGCAGATTATCGGGACGAACCGACATGGAAGCGCAGCAGTCCGGTAACCGGGTGGAAGTGCGCTCTGAAAAACGCCACACATCTGATTTTGCGCTCTGGAAAAAAGCTGAAGAGAACCATCTGATGAAGTGGCGATCCCCCTGGGGTACCGGTTATCCCGGCTGGCACCTTGAGTGTTCGGCCATGTCGATGAAGTATCTCGGCGAAACGATTGACATTCACGGTGGCGGGATGGAAAACAAGTTTCCACACCATGAGTGTGAAATCGCCCAGGCTGAATCTGTCACCGGAAAACCCTACGTCAGGTTCTGGATGCACAACAACATGGTGACGGTCAACGGCATTAAAATGGGTAAATCCCTGAAGAATTCTGTCAACCTGAAGGAGCTCTTTTCAACCTTCGATCCGATTGTCATCAGATTCTTCATCCTGCAGTCGCATTATCGCTCACCCCTCGACTTTTCGGACGTCGCAATCCGCGCTTCGCAAACCGGCCTTGAAAAGCTTCATGAAACCTACCGGCGTCTTATAGAAACAAACTCCGGAAGCGGCATGTTTGCTGTTGAACCTTATCTAGACCGCTTTAACGAAGCGATGAATGATGATTTCAATACTCCTATTGCCGTTTCGGTTCTTTTTGAGTGTGCAAAAGCACTCAATACGGCTCTTGACCGGAGTGAAGGAGTATCGGAAACCGCAAGAGAGCAAGCCGGGAAATTTCTGGATATGGCGGGAACAGAGGTTCTCGGAATCCTGCAGCCCGGAGGCAGGTCCGGTGATAAACAGAGTGAAGAAGCGGGTAAAGCACTTGAGGGGGTTATGACTCTCATTCTTGAGCTTCGTGCAGAAGCCCGAAAAAACAAGGATTTCGCGCTCAGTGACAAACTGCGTGACCGGCTGCTTGAAGCGGGAATCGAAATAAAGGATACCAGGGAAGGTGCTACCTGGTCAGCAAAATCCTGATCCGAGGAGGATCAATACAAATCGTTGTGAGCGGTGTGACTACAAGAGGATTTTGAGTACCGCCCGTCACAGGAATCACTCCGCGCAACAGATTTGCTTATAACACTACAGGTATTGCTGCAGCCCCTCCCTCCTCAGCACATCGGCTACCTCTCCTACTCGATGAGAGAGCCCTTTGTTGCAGACCAGCAGTGCATCCTCTGTATCAATAATAATAACATCACTGACTCCTATGGTACAGACAATCTTGCCCGCCGGTTTTCTGACATAGATATTCTCACAATCTATCTGCACCAGACTTTTCCCGGAGTTGACTTCACCAAGCAGTGCGCGACTCCCGGCAACCTTCATCACCTCATCCCAGGAGCCAAGGTCGGTCCAGCCAAACTCACCGGTCAGCATTAACACCTCTTCAGCCTTCTCCATAACTCCCACATCTATTGAAACAGGGTGAATCCAGGAGTAGACATCCTCTATAACTTTCTGCTCTTCAGAAGTGCCAAGATGATGATAAATATTGAGCAGATCCTTGTGGAGATCAGGCATTGAACGTTCAAATGCCAGAGCGATGGCGTCGATATGCCAGATAAAGACCCCGCTGTTCCAGAAAAAATCCCTGCTTTCAAGAAAATGAACCGCCGTCGTATAATCAGGTTTTTCCGCAAACGCCTTTACCTTGAAGAACCTGAAATCATAACCTCCCGATAATGCCGCCGGAAGCGGTAGCTCCTCATCAGCCTGGATATACCCGTAAACCGTTTCAGGCCTGTCGGCGTTTATGCCAATAGTAACAAGAGCATTTCTTTCTCTCGCCATCTCAATACCTGCATCAACAATGGTTATAAATGCATCCTCATCAAGAACAAGATGATCGGAAGGGATTACCACCGTAATGGCATCGGGATCCCTTTTTTTGATATGTGCAGTTCCGAGTGCTATACACGGGGCTGTGTTACGGCTTGAAGGCTCAACAATGATATTTTCAGGCAATATCCCGCATGGATTATCCAAAAGCAGCTTACGACCGTTTTCTCCGGTTATAACCAGAATATTCTCATCCCTGACGGAACGCCTTATTCGCTCAACCGTTTGAGCAATCATGGTCCCTTCATCAAAAAGATCAAGAAACTGCTTTGGGATTTTTTTTCTCGAAACAGGCCACAGATTCCTGCCTGCACCCCCGGCCATTATCAATGCAAATACATGATGAGTCGAAGCGTCTTTCATGGATCCTGATTTCCTGTCGAATTAATAGTGCGGTGCTCACCGTTGAGCTGTTCATGAAATTTACGATTATTTACAGGCAAATGGATTGCTATGAACAGGTGATTGTCAAGTCTCATTTGTCATTCATCCTAAAATGTCGTTTTTTGGGGGTAAACCACTGAACAGAAGGATTACCTTGATGGAACAATTGCATGATGAGTTAACAACACTGCAGGCATTATGTGCAGAACACTCTATAGAACTTGATACCGCAAAGCTTGAAAAGCTGGTGCATTACGGCCACCTCCTCGAAGAGTGGAACCTTAAGGTAAACCTGATCAGCCGCAAGGAGGATTCGCCTGTCATCATCAAACATATCTTTCATTCAATTCTGATAAGCAGCTATCACTCGTTCAGAAAGGAGGAGAGAGTGCTTGATCTCGGCACAGGAGGGGGGCTGCCGGGAATACCTCTCTCAATTGCATTTCCCGATACCCGATTTCTGCTTGTTGATGCAACAGGTAAAAAAATCACAGCCTGCCAGGCTATGATCAAGGAGCTTGGCATCAACAATGCCATAGCGATGCATACCAGGGTGGAGGAGCTGAAAGGGGTTGTATTCGATACCGTACTCTCAAGACAAGTTGCACCTCTTGAGCAACTTTGCCGGTATGCAGCAAGATTGTTGAAGCCCGATGGCACGCTTATCTGCCTGAAGGGCGGAAACCTCGACAGGGAAATTTCCAAGGCAATCGAGTCGAGGGAAAAGAACAACGGGTTGCCGTTGACCGTAGAGCTTCACCCGATCAGCACCGTCAGCTCAATTTTCTCGGAAAAACAAATAGTCATTGCCCGGAGATAGCGTCTATCTGTAAGGCAATGACTACTATATTTTCAAAACAGGGCGGTGCAGTCAGACCTCTGTCAGGCTGTTGCTGCTGCTGCTGTTTCTTCTGTCTTCTTGGAGCCTTTAACACGTTTTGCACGATCCTGCTTGCCTGCTTTTGGGGCTGCGGGATAGGCTTCCACATAATCAACAAGCTCGATAACGGCCATTTTTGCTGCATCACCAAAACGGGGAGCAAGTTTGATAACCCTTGTATATCCACCGTTACGAGTGCCGACTTTGGCAACAATCTCTTCGAAAAGAATTCTTATTACCTGCTTGTCGCGGATATCCTTGAAGATTTCGCGCTGTGCATGAACAGTACCAACACGAGCTTTGGTAATGAGCTTTTCTGCTACGCGGCGCAACTCCTTTGCCTTTGCCTCAGTCGTCTCAATACGCTTGTGGAGGAACAGCTGTGTCGACAGGTTGCTGAGCGTCGCCTTTCTATGGGCAGCGGTTCTTCCGAGTTTTCTTGCCGGCTTAACTTTACGCATGACTTGTTTCTGTTCTCAATATTTCTAAAAATCGGTAACTGTACTTTTCTACTTCATCTGATACTTGGTAATATCCATACCAAATTTCAGGTCAAACTTTTCAAGCTGCTCCTTCAGTTCCGTCAGGGATTTCTTGCCGAAGTTCTTGTAGTTGAGCAACTCATCCTCCTTGCGTGAAACCAGATCACCGATGGTATCGATTTCAGCAAGCCTCAGGCAGTTATGTGAACGTACCGAAAGGTCAAGGTCTTCGATCTTGGTGTGCAGCAGTCTGCGCATGGTCTCAAACTCATCATCCTGCTGTTTGAACTCCTCTTCGGTAAACTCCTCTTCTGTTGGCGAGAAATTCGCAAAAAAGGTGACATGATCAGTGATGATCTTGCCGGCAAGACTGATAGAGTCATCAGGGGTTACGGAGCCATCGGTTTCAACATCAAGAATCATCTTCTCATAATCAGTACGCTGGCCTACACGGGTATTCTCAACGGTAAACCTGACATTTCTGATCGGAGTGTAAATGGCATCAATAGCAATATATCCAATAGGCATTCCTTCGGGTCTGTTCTCCTCAGCAGGTACATAACCACGTCCACGTCCAACATAAAGGTCGATTTTCAGGGTTGCACCGGCATTGACCGTAGCAATATGCATATCCTTGTTCAGCACCTCAAACTCGCCTTCCTGGGCAATAATATCACCGGCCGTAAACTCCTTTGGACCGACAATGGCCAGCGTGGTCTTGCAGTTTCTTTTACAGGTGGACTTGAAACGAACCCTCTTGAGATTCAGCACAATTTCAGGCACATCCTCGCGAACGCCATCAACTGCGGCAAACTCATGAAAAACGCCATCTATTTTCAGACCTGTAATTGCAGTTCCCGGAAGTGAGGCAAGCAGAACCCGTCTCATAACGTTCCCAAGGGTAACGCCGTAACCGCGCTCGAGCGGCTGAGCGATGAACCTGCCGAAACTGTCAGTATGATTGGCTTCGTCAACCTCTATTTTTGCAGGCATCTGCATCTGGTATATCATAGTATTTATACCTTTGAATTCGTTAAAATCACTTGGAATACAGCTCAACCACCAACTGTTCGTTATAGGGCTCCTGTATTTCCACTCTCTCTGGTATGCTCAGGAACACCGACTTCTGATTAGCCTTGTCTACCTGTATCCATGTTGGAATACGTGACTCCGGTGCTTTATTGAGCGAATCCGTTACGGCATCCATATTCTTGCTTCTCTGACGGAATTCAATCAAATCGCCGGGCGAGACAAGATAGGACGGTATGTTCACCTTCTTGCCGTTAATCAAAAGATGGCCATGTGTCACAAGCTGACGCGCACCTGCTCGGGAAGGAGCAAATCCGCTACGGAATACAACGTTATCAAAACGTCTTTCAATAAGCTTGACAAGGTTATCACCGGTTACACCTCTCTGTGATGCCGCCTTCATGAAGTAATTGCGGAACTGCTTCTCAAGAATTCCGTAAATATACTTCATCTTCTGCTTTTCTCTAAGCTGCAGAGCATACTCAGATACTTTCCCTTTCCGGGACTGACCGTGCTGTCCTGGAGGAAACGGACGTCTTTCGAGATATTTTTCAGCCTTGGGTGTAAGTGCTACTCCCAACCTGCGTGATACTTTTGTTATCGAACCTCTGAATCTTGCCATATCAATTGCTTCATTGAAATTCTATGAATATATAAAATCAGACCCTTCTGCGTTTGGGAGGCCGACATCCATTATGAGGAAGCGGAGTGATATCCTTGATGGTACGCACATCAAGACCTGCTCCCTGTAACGCTCTGATCGCTGCATCACGTCCGGCACCCGGGCCTTTGATAAAGACATTGACATGCCTCATACCAAGGTCATAAGCTTCCTTTGCTGCGGCTTCCGATGTAATCTGGGATGCATAAGGGGTATTCTTTTTTGACCCTTTGAACCCGTTCTTACCGGCACTCGACCAGGAAACGGTGTTGCCCTGAAGATCGGTAATGGTTACCATAATATTATTAAAAGATGCCTTGATGTGTACGGCGCCTTCCGGGGTAACCTTGACTTTCTTTTTCTTCCTGCTTATTGTAGCCATGAACTTACATTCTTTAGTCTCGAAGATTTATTGCCTGAACTCTACTACTTCTTGGCCGCCTTTTTCTTGCCGGCTACGGTCTTGCGCTTACCTTTTCTGGTCCTTGCATTTGTGGACGTTCTCTGACCGCGAACAGGCAACGAACGACGATGACGCAGACCACGGTAACAACCGATATCCATAAGGCGCTTTACAGCGAGCTGCTGCTCACCGCGAGCCTGCCCTTCTACCTTGTAACTCTCAGCAATAATTTCTCTTATCGCATGCGCTTCTTCATCATTCAGCTCAGAGATCTTGCGGTCAGGAGCAATACCTGCTCTCTGCAAAATGTTCTCCGCTGACACTCTCCCTATACCATAAACGTGCGTTAAAGCGATAACCGCATGTTTGTTTAACGGCAAATTTACCCCAGCTATCCTCATATGCTCTTTAAAGTTCTATTGTTTTTCTGAAGATCAACCCTGGCGCTGCTTATGGCTTGGATTCACTTTGCAAATCACAAATCTCTTACCTTTGCGCTTGATAATGCGGCAGTGCTCGCAACGTTTCTTAATAGAAGAATATATTTTCATAATAAATCCGAAATGCAATAATTAATCCGACTATCCGAAATCTGAAAAGGCATGTAATGTAAATAATAAAGATCAAAGAATCAACATCAAGATCACTTATTTCGGCACTTATTTGTATCGATAGGTGATCCGTCCTTTTGATATATCGTATGGAGATATCTGTACTTTCACCTTGTCACCGGGCAGAATCCTGATATAGTGCATCCTGATTTTTCCGGAAACATGCGCCAGGACTTCAAGACTGTTTTCAAGCTTTACCTTGAACTGCGCATTTGGAAGCGCCTCCAGAATTACGCCTTCAATCTCTATTGCTTCTTCCTTGGCCAAATTATTCTCTCCTTTGTTCTGTTCTGTTTTTTGCCTCAAGCCTCTTCAGCATTGAGAAAAGTGCGGGTCAGCACTTCTGCTTTTCCCGGCCTGACAACTATCGTATGTTCAAAATGTGCTGCGTGCTTTCCATCCTCTGTCACAGCAACCCATCCACCCCTGCGGCTGACAGCTTTGCGTGACCGGCCGAGGGCGATCATCGGTTCAATAGCCAGTGTCATGCCTTCACGAAGCGGCACTCCGGTATGCTTCTTTCCATAATTCGGTACAGCCGGATCCTCGTGCAATTCACTGCCAATGCCGTGCCCGACCATATTCTCTATAACACTGAACCCGAATGAACGGGCATAATCCTCAATAGCTGATGAGATATCATGAAGACGGTTACCCGTTACTGCCATGGCAATCCCCCGTTCAAGGCACTCCCTGGTAACATCTACAAGCTGCTGTACCTTCTCGTCAATAACGCCAAGCACAAATGTTCTTGCGGCATCTCCGTGATAGCCACCCTTATAGGCACCACAGTCAACCGAGACAATATCACCCTCCCTTACTACACGCTTCTGGCTTGGTACTCCGTGAACAACCTCTTCATTGATCGATACACAAAGCGTTGCCGGATAGGGGGTCACATCGGGATCGCCTTTCGGAGCATAATTGAGAAAGCTTGGCACTCCATTATGATCCCTGATAAACTCCTCCGCCATAGCATCAAGCTGCTTGGTGGTCATTCCCGGCTGTATTTCCCGCTCAAGAAGATCAAGAGCTTTTGCCACAAGGGCTCCGGACTCTCTCATCAACTCAATTTCGCGTTCGCTTTTAATCGTGATCATATAGTATATCGGGCTTACCTGCCCTGTCGTCCGCGGGTTTTACCTGACTTCATGAAGCCGTCATAATGACGCATGAGCAGATGGCTTTCAACCTGCTGGAGAGTATCAAGTCCGACACCGACAATAATCAAAAGACTTGTACCGCCGAAAAACTGTGCGAATCCGGGTGTCACGTTACCGAACTTTGTAAGAAAAGTCGGAAGAATAGCGATAATTGCAAGCGATATGGCACCAGGCAGAGTAATACGGGTGAGGATATTATCAATAAACTCAGCCGTGCCTTTTCCGGGCCGTACACCGGGAATGAAACCTCCCTGGCGACGCATGGTATCGGCAACCTCCTTGGGGTTGAACGCTATAGCTGTATAAAAATAGGTAAAGAAAACAATCATGGTACCAAACATGAGTGCATACCACCAGGAATCATAGGCAAATACCGTGGCAATTTTCTGCATGACCTCACTGTCAGGAAAGAAAGAGACAAAGGTTCCGGGAAGGAACATAATCGACTGGGCGAAAATGATCGGCATGACTCCGGCGGTATTGATCCTCATGGGTATATACTGTGTGCTTCCGCCATAAACCTTGCGCCCGACAACACGCTTTGCATGCTGAACAGGAATGCGCCGGGTTCCAACGGTAAGGACAACAACAAAAGCCACGATGGCGGCCATCATGGCAAGAATGATGATTTCAATAATCCAGTTCTTGCTTCCGAGCGATACTGAACGGAACTCTGCAACAAGCGCTTGTGGAAATCTGGCAAGAATACCGATCATGATAATGAGCGATATGCCGTTACCAATACCACGTTCAGTAATCTTCTCACCGAGCCACATCACAAAAACCGTTGCTGATGTAAGAAGAATAACTGCGGTTATGGTAAAGAAAATACCGGGATCCGGAACAACTATCTTTCCGAATGATGACGGACTGGAGAGGCTCACGCTGACACCCCATGACTGAAGTGCTGCAATCAGAACTGTGCCGTATCTTGTCATCTGGCTGATTTTCTGGCGCCCATCCTCTCCCTCTTTCTGCAGTTTCTGGAAATAAGGGGTAACCGCACCGAGAAGCTGAACAATAATCGATGCTGAAATGTACGGCATAATGCCGAGAGAGAAGATCGATGCCCTTGCGAAAGCACCGCCTACAAAAAGATCAAAGAGTCCGAAGAGATCGTTGGAGTGGGCTTGTGATGCGCCTGATACAGCAGACGCATCTACACCGGGAATAGTAATGTGAGATCCAAGCCTGTAAACAAATAACAGAAGAAGCGTATAAAGGATCCTCTGACGAAGTTCAGGGATTTTATTTATGTTGCTTATACTTTCAGTAAGCTTCATAGCGGCCTTTTAACAGATTCAGGGCTTTGTGGATTTTTTGGCTCTCTTGACCAGCTTAGCCTTTGGTTTCAAGAGGGCATCTTCTACCGAAAGATCCCTGACTTTTGATGCTTCTTCAAGGGTACGGAATGCCTTTACCGCTTTACCGCCGGCGGCCGTTATTTTTTCCTCTGCACTTTTGCTGAAAGCATGTGCAGTGATAGTAACAGCACTGGTCAGTTCTCCATTTCCGAGAATCTTGAAATAATCTGCGTTGCTGGCATGAAGAAGTGCCTTGAGATCAAGGACGGTAATCTCTTTTTCGATGAGACCGTCTTCAATCCATTTATTAATCTGGGTAAGATTGACCGTACTGACCGGCTTTCTGTCTATCGGTGTGAAGCCGAATTTAGGCAGCCTGCGATAGACAGGTACCTGTCCACCCTCCATAATCGGTCTTTTGTAGCCGCTTCTGGCCTGCTGACCCTTGTTACCTTTGCCCGCTGTAGTTCCATTACCTGAACCCTGACCGCGGCCGACACGTTTAGTTGCTTTAACAGCGCCACCTTTTGCTGGACGAAGTGAGCTTAAATCCATGGTTTCAATTCCCGACTTGCTATTAGTAAAATCTTAGACTTCTTCAACCTTCACAAGGTGCTGAACAACCCTGATCTGTCCTCTTGTGCAGGGATTATCCTGCCGGTCTACATGGTAGTTTGGTCTGCCAAGTCCAAGTGCCTTGATGGTAGCCTTCTGCTTTTTGGTACCACCGATAATGCTGCGCACCTGGGTAATCTTTATTTTTTTCTCACTCATGATCACACTCTTTCGTTTAGCTTTCAAAAACCTCTTTCAGGCTCTTTGACCGTCTCTCTCCAACATCATAAGCATCAGATATACTCTGCAAGCCCAGGATTGCTGCTTTAACCACGTTGTGGGGGTTCGATGAACCAAGCGATTTGGTCAGAATATCATGGATACCAGCCATTTCAAGAACAGCTCTTACTGCTCCACCGGCAATAAGACCGGTACCGGGTGTTGCCGGCTTCATGAGTACCTTGGCAGATCCGTACTTGGCAATGATCTGATGAGGTATTGTTCCCTTGACAATCGGCACCTTGATGACATTTTTCTTGCCATCCTCAACACCTTTTGCAATTGCATCCTGAACTTCATTAGCCTTTCCAAGCCCGTAGCCTACATGTCCCTCTTTATCACCAACGACAACAATTGCATTGAATCCGAAGCGTTTACCGCCTTTCACAACTTTTGCAGTCCTGTTGATATGTACCAGCTTCTCTTTCAGATTTAACTCACCGGGTCTGATACTCTTAGCAGATGTTTTCGCCATTTACCTATCTCTTTGAAAGTTTTTAAAAGATCAGTCCTGCTTCTCTCGCACCATCAGCCAACGCTTTGACTCTGCCGTGATAACGAAAACCATTCCTGTCAAACACTACATTTGTTATTCCTGCTGCGAGCGCTTTCTCTCCGATCTGCTTTCCGATGGTGCGGCAGCGGTCAGACTTGGAGCCCTGCAACTCTTTGTTCTCCTTCGACAAGGTTGAAACGGCCACCAGGGTTTTGCCGTTCACATCGTCTATCAACTGTGCGTATATCTGGGAAAGGCTACGGTAGACACAAAGTCTCGGCTTTGCCTGTGATCCCTGGACACTGCTTCTGCTTCTGTCCTTGATTTTCTGCCTCCGGGAGGCTTTATCGATTTGACTCATTCTCTTGAACCGTTGTATAATGTTATTGCGTAAATTCCTGAACGCTTCATTCAACCCTTACTTGCCTGCAGCCTTTCCTTCCTTGCGGCGAATCACTTCCCCTTCATACTTGATACCCTTGCCGCGATATGGCTCCGGCTTCCTGAATGAGCGGATCTTGGCAGCAATCTGACCTACAAGAGCTTTATCAATACCACTGATAAGAATGGTTGTCTGATCCGGCACCTCAATTTTGATCTCGTCAGGAGCCTTGAAATAGATCATGTGTGAATAGCCAAGTGTGAGAGCAAGAAGATCGTTCTTCAGTTCCGCACGGTATCCTACACCTGATATTTCAAGCTTCCTCGTAAAGCCTTTGGTCACACCATCGATCATGTTGCTGATCAGCTGGCGATAAAGACCATGCTGTGCCTTGGCCTTCTTGCTCTCATCAATGCGCTGAACTGTAACAATACCGCCATCCTGTGTAACGATAACCTGATCGGTAAGCTGCTGTTCAAGAGCACCTTTCGGTCCTGATACCCTGACGCTTGACTCACTGATCTCTATCTTCGCCTGATTGCTCAGGGGTATTGGCATTTTTCCTATTCTTGACATGGTATTCTAATGCTCTTTGACTTATGAATTAATAGATACGGAACAGGATTTCACCACCAACACCCTGTACACGAGCCTCTTTATCAGTGATAACACCTTTCGATGATGAAAGGATGTAGAGTCCAAGACCGCCAAGATATTTTTTGATATCCTTTCCGTCATAGACACGACGACCCGGCTTGCTGACCCTCGTAATTTCCTTGATCGCCGGATCACCTTGAGCAGTGTACTTCAGGTCAACACGGATAAAAGGAAACTTTTCAGCGGTAATAACCGTGAAGTTCTTGATGTATCCTTTTTCAAGAAGCAGTTGCGAGATATTCTCTCTAAGCTTCGAATACGGGATATCGGTCGTTTTATTTTTTGCTCTCCCCGCATTTCTGATCCGGGTGATATAATCTGCTACAGAATCCGTTACAGGCATAGCTAACGTTGGTTACTTTCGAAAATGATCAAATACCTTACTTTTTAAAACAGTCCGGCTGATTTACCAGCTTGCTTTTTTAACACCCGGCAGCTTTCCTTCAAGAGCGAACTTGCGGAACATATGCCGGCACAATCCATACTTCTCATATACACCTCTTCCACGGCCGGTAAGCACACAACGGTTACGAACCCTGGTAGCAGAACTGTCTCTCGGCAGTTTGCGAAGAGCTTCGTAATCACCGGCTTTCAGCAGCTCTTCACGAAGAACAGCATACTTCTCCACAAGCCTTTTCCTCTTTTCGTTCCTTGCTATAACGCTTTTCTTGGCCATCTGATTTCTGAATTATTTAGTTGTTCTTCTTTTTGAATGGCATTCCAAGTTCCGAAAGCAGCACGTAAGCCTCTTCGTCTGAAGCGGCTGAAGTGACAAAGCTGATATCCATTCCGGATATTCTCGGTACTTTATCTATGTCTATTTCCGGAAAAATAATCTGCTCGCGAACACCGATGGTGTAATTGCCACGACCATCAAAACTGGTATCGCTCAGACCGCGGAAATCGCGGATCCTCGGAACGGCAAGACTGACAAAACGGTCGAAGAACTCATACATGGCCTTACGACGAAGTGTAACACGGCATCCGATAGCCTGTCCTTCACGAAGCTTGAAGTTGGATATTGCTTTTCTCGATTTACGGACCTGCGGTTTCTGTCCGGTAATCTGGGCAAGCTCCTGGATAGCGATTTCGAGCAGCTTCGGCTCGGAGGCAGCTTCACCAACACCGATGTTGATTGAGATTTTTTTAAGCCTCGGTACTCTCATGACATTCTTGTACTCAAAGCGCTCGATAAGCTTTGGAGTAACTTTTTCCTTGTAGAAGGTCTCAAGCCTTGCTAATGAAGATCCTTCCGGTGTCGTCTCTTTGTTCTGGGCCATCGTATTCTTTATCTGTTTACCAGGATGGTCTTGGTCATCCTGTCTTTAGTGGAAAACTTAACTTTTCTTCACGTTGGAAGCATGAATCGGAAACTCTCTCTCGATAATTGCACCCTGCGGGTTTGACTGGGTCGGACGCGTATGGCGCTTGCGGATATTTACCCCTTCAACAATCACACGGGTTTTCAACGGGTAAACTTTCAGAATCTTTCCGCTCTTTCCTTTATCGTTGCCGCTGATAACGACGACTGTGTCGTTCTTTCTGACATGCAGCTTAACCTTTTTAATCCCTGTTTTCATTTTTCACTTATATGATTGTATTCATAAAATCCTGAGCGGGAGACGAGACTCGAACTCGCGACCAACAGCTTGGAAGGCTGTGACTCTACCAACTGAGTTACTCCCGCCTGTGACACATCAGAGAACCTCTGGTGCCAGCGAAACGATCTTCATATACTTTCTGTCGCGAAGCTCTCTTGCAACAGGTCCGAAGATACGGGTACCTCTTGGCTCCCCCTGCGCATTGAGAAGAACAACAGCATTTTCGTCAAAACGGATATACGATCCATCCTTTCTTCTCTGTTCCTTGACGCAGCGTACGACAACAGCCTTGCAGACATCTTTCTTTTTAACTACACCACCAGGCACAGCTGCTTTGACCGATACGATAATCTGATCACCCAATGAGGCATATCGCCTCCCGGTTCCGCCGAATACATGAATGCAACGAACCTTCTTGGCTCCGCTGTTATCGGCAACAACCAGATTTGTTTCTTTCTGGATCATCCTGTTTCAAACTTTGTTAAATGTATAAAAATCGACTCTTACCTGGCTTTTTCGATAATCTCAACCAAACGGCAGCTCTTTCTCTTGCTGAGCGGACGGCACTCGACAACCTTTACAAGATCACCGATTCCAGCTTCATTCTTCTCATCATGAGCCATGAGTCTGGTGGTTTTCTTGAAATATTTCTTGTAAACCGGATGCTGAACCCTGCGCTCGACAACAACGACAATAGCCTTGTCCATCTTGTCACTGACAACCTTGCCTAACCAGCTCTTTTTTCTTCCCCTTACCGCAGCATTCTGTTCCATAGATGCACTGCCTGTTTTATTTTCTTCCATGTAAGTAAACAGTTTTTTGGTTTGCCTTGCCCTCAACCCTTGACCGCTTCAGCGGATGCGAGTTGATGAAGCCGGGTTTTCATGCGCGCAATATCCCGCTTGGAATTGCGGAAAACCATCGGATTCTGCGGCTGCTCAATAACCTTATAAAAATTGATATCAGCGACCCGGTCTTCAAGCTCTTTGATCCTGTCGACCAGCTCCTGCTTGCCTAATGCCGCAATTTCATACTTTTTCATAATATGTAACCCTCTTGTCGAATTAGTTGCTCGGTTAATCTTCGTAATCAGGACGGACAATAAACTTCGTCTTGATCGGCAATTTCTGTGCTGCAAGTCTGAAAGCCTCGGTTGCTACCTCTCTTGGTACACCATCAGCTTCAAACATGATTCTGCCTGGCTTGACAACCGCTACCCAGAACTCGGGCGAACCTTTACCGGAACCCATTCGGGTTTCAGCAGCTTTCTTGGTTACCGGTTTATCAGGGAAAATTCTGATCCAGATTTTACCATCCCTCTTCATGAATCTGGTCATTGCCACACGTGCAGCTTCAATCTGACGGCTGGTAATCCAAGCGGACTCAATAGCCTTTAAACCGAAAGAACCGAAAGTTACCAATGTTCCTCTGCCGGAATTGCCCTTCATCCGGCCTCTCATTGTCTTTCTATATTTGACTCTCTTTGGCATTAACATACCGGCGACTCCATTCGTTTTCTGATTTGTTGGTACTTGTAATTATGCTCGCTTGGTGCGACGACGGCGTTTACTGTTACGACCATCGCGATTTCTTGCACCGGCATCATTGCGTCTCTCCTTGATTCTCTTCAGCTCATCCTCTTCAATAGCATCAATACGCTGAACAAGTACCTCACCTTTATAAACCCAGACCTTTATACCGATGGTACCGGCAATGGTATGTGCAGTGACACTTGCATAATCAACATTGGCACGAATAGTATGGAGCGGAATCTTGCCTTCCTTGTACTGCTCAGCACGGGCAATTTCAGCACCGCCAAGACGCCCTGCACAACGGATTCTGACTCCTTCAGCTCCGGAACGCATAGCCTGCTGTATAGCCTGTTTCATCGCCCTTCTGAAAGAGACACGGTTTTCAAGCTGATAGGCAATGTTGTCGCCGATAAGCTGTGCTTCGATCTCGGGCTTGACGACTTCAACAACATCAATTTTCACCTCTTTACCGGTGATACGGCTCAGTTCCTGTGAGAGATTATTGATCTCTTCGCCTTTTCTTCCAACCACTGCACCCGGACGGGCTGCATAGATATTGATCTTGACATGCTTTGTCGTTCTCTCTATAACGATACGGGCAATACCGGCTCTCTCTCTTTTCAGTCTTGCAATAACATAGTTACGGATAACATGATCCTGTTTGATCTTTTCAGATATAACAGGGCTGTCATCATACCAGCGTGAGGTCCAGTCCCTTATAATTCCAAGCCTGAATCCAGTAGGATTAACTTTCTGACCCAATGCGCTCTCCTTATTTTATTTAGTTACTGGATTTTTAACCTTATCAATGACAATCGTCAGATGATTCGATCTTTTGCGAATCCTGTATGCCCGGCCCATAGGAGCTGGAAGCATTCTTTTCAGTGTCGTTCCCTGATCAACAAATATAGCCTTGACGAATAGCTCCTGATCACTGACCCGCTCATCGGGATTCAGCTGCGCATAATTTGCAACGGCTGACTTGAGCGTCTGCATGAGATTGCGTGACGCCGACTTTGTTGAGTTGAGCAGAATGGCCTTTGCCAGATCGACCTGCTTGCCTCGAACAAGACCAGCCACAAGACGCATCTTTCTTGGCGATGTTGGCGTGTGCCGTAAAATTGCTTTAGCTTCCATTATAATCTTTACCCTTTCGCGTTATTCAATTTATTTTTTCCTTGGAGCCGAGCCGCCTTTTTCAGCCTTACCACCACCAGCATGGCCGCGAAACGTTCTTGTCGGGGAAAACTCTCCAAGCTTATGACCTACCATATTATCACCAACGTAGACCGGGACATGACTTTTGCCGTTGTGTACAGCAATCGTGTGACCTACAAAATCAGGCGAAATCATTGTACTTCTGGACCAGGTTTTGACAACCTTCTTTTCTCCCTTGCTGTTCATGTCAAGGATCCGTTTTTCCAGTTTTATATCAATGAACGGTCCCTTTTTAAGTGATCTTGGCATAGTTCCTCTGCTTGTTGTTATTAACCCCTATAGTTATTTGGCGTTTCTGCCGCGTACAATCAATTTCTGTGAAGCCTTCTTCTTGTTTCTGGTCTTGAGACCCTTGGCAAGCTGACCCCATGGTGACTTCGGATGCTTGCGTCCACCACCCGACTTCGACTTTCCTTCACCACCACCCATCGGATGATCGACCGGGTTCATAGCCATACCTCTTGTCTGCGGGCGAATTCCAAGCCAGCGACTTCTTCCTGCCTTACCGAGAACAATGTTCTCATGATCGGCATTTCCAAGCACACCAATGGTTGCACGACACTCAACCCTGAGCTTGCGGATTTCACCGGAAGGAAGCTTCAGTGTGACATAATCGCCTTCACGGGCAGCAAGTACGGCAAATCCACCTGCCGAACGAACAATCTGACCGCCCTTTCCAGCCTTCATCTCAATATTATGAATATCAGTACCAAGCGGTATGTTTTTCAGCGGCATGGTGTTTCCGGTCTTGATTTCGACCTTCTCTCCGCTCTCCACCTTGTCACCGACATTCAAACCTTTCGGGGCGAGAATATAACGTTTTTCTCCATCAATGTAATGCAATAATGCAATTCTTGATGAACGATTCGGATCATACTCAATAGCAGCAACGGTTGCAGGTACGCCATCCTTGTTGCGTTTGAAATCGATAATCCTGTAATGGCGTTTATGTCCGCCGCCTCTATGCCTTGAGGTTTTGCGTCCCGCAGCATTACGTCCGCCGGATTTCTTTAAGGGCACAAGCAGGCTTTTTTCAGGCGTGCTTTTTGTGATTTCATCGAATGCAGGGTATGACATAAACCTTGACCCTGGCGTGACCGGCGCTAATTTCCTTATAGCCATTTGAATGTATGATCTATCCTTTTATTGATTTCTATCCTTCGCTCTTCTGGGTCGTACCAGAGTAATAATCGATCGACTGTCCTTTTGCAAGTGTAATGATTGCCTTCTTCCAGTCACTCTTCTTACCGGAAACAACACCTTTTCTTGTGTTCTGACGACGTGACTTGCCAAGGCAGTAGACCGTGCGAACTGATTTTACGTCTACTCCAAACTTCTGCTCTACCGCAATCTTGATATCTGTTTTATCAGCATCCGGCTTGACAACAAAAACATACTGTCCTTTCTTCTCGGTCAATCCAGTACTTTTTTCAGTCAACCACGGGCGCAACAACGGGTTTTTCATCTCTTTAACTCCTTTTTCTGGAAACTGCAGGTTACCCTAAAGTGTCTTCTATTGTTTTCAACGCGGCCTTCTGAACCAGTACGGTCTGGCTGTGCAGTATATCGTACGTTGAAGCCTTGTCGGCTGTCATGATATTAAGTACCTCTATATTTCTTCCGGAGCGAGCAATGATCATATCATATTCCGGAGTAAGCAGCAGGGTTTTCTTCTCGGCAAGACCGAGATTTTTCAGTATCTGTGCAAACGGCTTTGTTTTAATGTGGTCGAATTTGAAATCTTCGACAACAACGATCTTTCCGTCTTTGGCCTTGGCACTCAATGCGGACCGACGGGCAAGAAGCTTTACCTTCTTGTTTACCTTCTGATCGTATCCATGGGGAGTTGGTCCAAAGATGGTACCGCCGCCGCTGTTGAGTGGCGAACGGGTAGAACCCTGACGAGCATTACCGGTCCCTTTCTGACGTAACGGCTTTCTGCCGCCGCCTCTTACTTCAGCCCGGGTTTTCGACTTGTGGGTACCCTGGCGTCTGTTTGCGAGAATCGACTTGACGTCAAGATAGATCGCATGTTCTGATACTTCAGCGCCGAATATATCGTCACGGAGCGTTACCACTTCCCCGGTTTCAGTACCGCCGGTATTTAAGACTTTAAGTTCCATAGCTACGAGCATTCAGCATTTACTTTTTTATAGAAACAATCTTGACATAGGAGTTTCTTGGTCCGGGAACAGATCCCTTGATGACGATAAGATTGGACTCAGGGAGAATCTTTACAATCTCAAGATTCTTAACTGTGATATTGTCCGATCCCATTCGTCCGGCCATTCTGGTACCCTTGAAAACCCTTGATGGATCAGATGAACCACCAACAGAACCCGGTGCCCTCAGCCTGTCTGACTGACCATGGGTTCTTGAACCACCGCCAAAGTTATGGCGCTTGACAACGCCGGCAAATCCCTTGCCTTTTGAAACGCCGAGAACATTGACCTTCTCGCCTTCCGTAAAGGAATCAACACTGACAGGGCTGCCCAGTTCAAGCTCCTGATTGAGCTCGGTAAAATCAAACTCGGCCAGCTTGTAACCCGGGGTTACACCTGCTTTTTTATAGTGACCCTGCAAAGGCTTGTTGATCTTTTTCTCACTTCTTTCACCGATACCAACCTGATAAGCATCATAGCCATCTGTATCAACACGCTTAACCTGCGTCACAAAGCATGGACCTGCCTCAATAATCGTGCAGGATACAGCTTCGCGTTTATCATTGAATAAACGGGTCATGCCGATTTTCTTTCCAAGAATCGCACCCATATAATTAGCTTTTCTAATTCTTTAAGACTTAATTTCAACATCAACGCCGCTCGGAAGCTCAAGCTTCATCAGCATATCAATGGTTCTGGATGTCGGATTTATAATTTCAATCAACCTCTTGTGAGAGGAGAATGAAAACTGCTCACGCGACTTCTTGTCAACATGTGGCGACCGGTTTACGGTATACACGTGCGATTTTGTGGGCAGCGGTATTGGACCAAAGATGATAGCATCTGTCTGCTTTACCACATCAATAATCCTTAAAGCCCACTTGTCAACCAGACTATGGTCGTAAGATTTGAGCTTGATCCTTATCTTTTGCTGTACAGCCACTTGTCAACCCTGTTTCTATGTTATCAATAAAAAGGGACGGGATTTTCGGCCCCGTCCCGGGACGCCATACAATCTATTTACTCGATAATCTTTGTTACGGAACCTGCACCAACGGTACGACCACCCTCACGGATAGCGAAACGCAGTGCTTCATCCATAGCAATAGGCGCAAGAAGTTCAACCTCAACGGAAAGGTTATCACCAGGCATAACCATCTCGACACCTTCAGGAAGCGTAACCGAACCGGTAACGTCTGTGGTACGGAAGTAGAACTGGGGACGGTATCCGTTGAAGAACGGTGTGTGACGTCCACCCTCTTCTTTTCTCAGAATGTAAACCTCAGCCTTGAACTTGGTGTGCGGCTTGATGGTTCCGGGTTTGGCGATAACCATACCACGCTCAAGCTCAGTCTTGTCAACACCGCGAAGAAGAAGACCTGCGTTATCACCAGCCTGACCTTCATCAAGAAGCTTCTGGAACATTTCGATTCCGGTAACCACTGATTTACGGGTAGGCTTGATTCCAACGATCTCAACCTCTTCGTTGATCTTGATGCGACCTCTCTCGATCCTTCCGGTACCGACAGTACCACGTCCGGAGATAGAGAATACATCCTCAACCGGCATAAGGAAAGGTTTGTCAACGTCGCGGACAGGCTCAGGAATGAACTCGTCAACCGCATCCATAAGCTCCATGATCGATTTTTCAGCTTCAGGATCACCATCAAGTGCCTTGAGAGCTGAACCCTTGATGATCGGAATATCATCGCCGGGGAAGTTATACTCGGTAAGAAGCTCTCTGAGCTCAAGCTCAACAAGCTCGATAAGTTCAGGATCTGCGATGTCAACCTTGTTCAGGAATACAACAAGCGCAGGAACGTTTACCTGACGGGCAAGCAGAATGTGCTCGCGGGTCTGAGGCATAGGACCATCGGTACCGGCTACAACAAGAATCGCGCCGTCCATCTGGGCAGCACCGGTGATCATGTTTTTAATGTAGTCAGCGTGACCAGGACAGTCGATGTGCGCATAGTGACGCTTTTTCGTCTGGTACTCAACGTGTGCGGTTGAGATGGTGATACCACGCTCTCTCTCTTCAGGAGCCTTGTCAATGCTGCCGAAATCGCGCTGCAGTGCAAGACCCTGCTTTGCAAGAACCGAAGTAATTGCTGCAGTCAAGGTTGTTTTGCCATGGTCAACGTGACCAATGGTTCCGATATTGACATGAGGTTTATCCCTTTTGTAGGACTCTTTTGCCATAACTTATCTCCGTGTCGGTTATCTGTTATTGTTTTGTAATAGTTAAAACTGCTTACAGGCAGTGCCTGCTTATTCCGAATCCTTGCTTACCCGCTTCTCCTGCAAAGCCTCCGCAATATTGCGCGGCACTTCGCGATAACAGTCAAATTCCATTGAGTAGTTTGCCCGTCCTTGACTCATCGAACGAAGATCGGTTGAGTAACCGAACATCGCTGAAAGAGGCACCTTGGAATTAACAAACTGCGCTCCGGCTCTCTGACCCATACCTTCAATATGACCACGGCGGCTTGACAAGTCACCCATCACATCTCCGAGATACTCTTCAGGGGTAACAACCTCAACCTTCATGATCGGCTCAAGAAGAACCGGATCAGCTTTTTTGGCTGCGCCCTTGAAACCGATGGAACCGGCAATCTTGAATGCCATTTCCGAAGAGTCAACCTCGTGATATTTTCCATCAAGAAGGGTAACCTTGATATCCTGCATCGCAAACCCGGCAACAACACCGCTCTTCATGGCCTGCTGTACACCGGCATTAACGGCAGGAATATACTCCCTCGGAATAACTCCGCCCTTGATCGCATCGACAAATTCATATCCCTTGCCCTCTTCAAGCGGCTCAACCCGGAGTACAACCAGACCGAACTGACCTTTACCACCGGACTGACGGACAAATTTTCCCTCAAATTCAACAGACTTTCTGATGGTTTCACGGTAGGCAACCTGCGGCTGACCCACATTGGCCTCTACCTTGAACTCACGCTTGAGCCTGTCAACCAGAATCTCAAGATGAAGCTCACCCATACCGGCAATCAGGGTCTGACCAGTCTCATCATCAGTCTTGACCTTGAAGGTTGGATCCTCTTCAGCAAGCTTTGCAAGTGACATGCCAAGCTTGTCATTATCAGCTTTTGTTTTAGGCTCGATAGCAATCTCGATAACCGGCTCAGGAAAAACCATTTTCTCAAGAACCACCGGATTGTTTTCATCGCAGATCGTATCACCGGTTCTGACATCCTTCAAACCGACAGCCGCAGCGATATCGCCAGAGTAAACACAATCTATATCCTCTCTCTTGTTTGAGTGCATCTGAAGGATACGACCAATACGCTCCTTCTTGCCGGTCATGGTGTTCAGTACATAACTGCCCGCCTTAAGGACACCGGAGTAAACACGGAAAAAGGTAAGCTTTCCAACGAAAGGATCAGTAGCAATCTTGAAGGCAAGACCGGCAAACGGCTCTTCGTCCTTCGGTTCTCTGGTTACAGGCTCCTCGGTACGGGGATGGTGACCCTCGACAGCTCCGACATCAACCGGAGATGCAAGATACTCGACTACAGCGTCAAGCATAAACTGAACACCCTTGTTCTTGAATGATGAACCGCAAAGCACCGGAATAATAGTAACCTTCAGCGTAGCCTGACGAAGCACGTTGCGAACTTCCTGCTCCGTAATCTCCTCTCCGTTCAGATACTTCTCAAGGAGAGTATCATCAACCTCGGAAACCGCCTCAAGCATATTGATGCGCCATGTCCTTGCTTCATTCTGCAGGTCATGGGGAATTTCAACCTCATTGTAGGTACTGCCGTCTTCCTTGTCATAGATAATACCCTTCATTCTGATCAGATCGACAAAACCGGCAAATATCTCGCCTTCGCCGATAGGAATCTGAAGCGGAACAGGGTTTGCTCCAAGCCTCTCCCTGATCGCCTTGACGGTATCAAAGAAGTTGGCTCCGGTCCTGTCCATCTTGTTGACATAGGCAATCCTCGGAACACCGTACTTGTTCGCCTGGCGCCAGACCGTCTCGGACTGGGGCTCAACACCGCCGACTGCACAGAAAAGTGCAACCGCGCCATCAAGCACACGCAGGGAACGCTCAACCTCAACCGTGAAGTCAACGTGTCCGGGAGTATCGATAATATTGATTCTGTGATTGATGCCGGAATAGTTACCGAACTTCGGCACCCAGAAACAGGTTGTTGCAGCGGAAGTAATCGTAATACCACGCTCCTTCTCCTGCTCCATCCAGTCCATCGTCGCACCACCGTCGTGCACTTCACCCATCCTGTGCAGACGACCGGTATAGTAGAGTATCCTCTCTGTCGTCGTTGTCTTTCCAGCATCAATGTGAGCCATGATGCCGATATTGCGAACTTTATCTAAATCAACCAGCCTTGCCATAACAAATTATTAGCCTTTTATTCAACACTTTCAAAAAACATATTAGAACCTGAAATGCGCAAACGCCTTGTTTGCATCAGCCATACGATGAACCTCATCACGCTTTTTCACCGATGCACCCTGCTCGTTGGCAGCATCCATCAATTCGGCAGCAAGTTTCTCAGCCATGGATTTACCTCCACGCTTTGCCGCATAGAGCTTCAACCAGCGGAATGCAAGCGCACCTCTCCGGGAAGCCTTGACCTCCATCGGAATCTGATAAGTCGCGCCACCAACCCTCTTGCTGCGAACCTCAACAACCGGAGCAATGTGTGACATCGCCTTGCGGTAAACCTCCAGAGGATCCTCACCACTCATCTTCTCGGCAATGATACCAAACGCATCATAAACAATCTTCGTAGCGACAGCCTTTTTGCCATCAAGCATTACCGCATTAATGAAACGGGCAACACTCTCATCGCCGTAGCGAAAATCGACACCGATTCTTTTATAGCCACCTTTTTTTGACATGCTCTTCTCTGAATTTATGATTCGACTTATCTGCCTTTACCCTTGACAGGAGCGGCTGCACCAGCCTTGGGCTGTTTGGCTCCATACTTCGACCGACTCTGCTTGCGATCAGCAACACCGGACGTATCCAGCGAACCACGCACGATGTGATAACGTACACCAGGAAGATCCTTCACCCTGCCGCCACGAATCAAAACAATTGAATGCTCCTGCAGGTTATGACCTTCGCCAGGAATATAGGCTGTAACCTCAATCTTGTTGGACAACCTGACACGCGCAACCTTGCGCAGTGCAGAGTTAGGCTTTTTAGGAGTGGTCGTGTAAACACGCGTACATACACCACGCTTCTGCGGGCATTTCTCAAGCGCCGGTGACGCTGTTTTTGACGCTTTTACACTTCTTCCGAGCCTGATGAGCTGCTGAATCGTCGGCATACTAAAACTCTCTTTCTATTTAAAAACCTATGATTACGAAAAACGCAATACACTAAAAATCCATAAGGACAGACAATGTAAGCGAATTATGAAAAAAAACAAAACCTAATTCAACATTTTTCAACTCTTGAAATAATAATCAACACGGCCTTATCTCCACTCGCTTCAAACAGCAAAAATGCCCGTAGTTACAGGGCTTTCAGCCCTCCACGAAGCGTTCCGGAAATGCACTTGATTTGTATGAAACATATCAAAGGAATAGGCAAAAAGGGGGGCAATCGTCAAAAAAAATGCAGTGCAAAATAGTGATTTCTGCCTGCATATAATGAATGTATTTCGGATTTAATATGCAGTCTATTGCATCAAAAGAATCATATAACGGTAATGATATTTTACAAATGATCGTTATTATGTAAATAATTATTATCGTTATGAAAAACAGTGAGTCACCTATATATCCTGCTTCGCAAAAAGAGCTGACCGCTCTCGGAGAACGCATCAGGGATGCACGGCTCCGTCGCCGACTCTCCATGGAGGCCGTCTGCCTCAAGGCTGACATGTCACGACCAACGCTCTATAAAATCGAGAATGGCGACCCTTCGGTTGCTATAGGCTTCTATGTTGAGGTGCTTCGTGAACTTGGGCTGCTCGAAGATTTGTCGCTGATCGCCAAAGAGGATGCTCCCGGCCGCCGCCTTCAGGATGAATCGCTTCCCCGTCGAAGAAGAGCGCCACGAACAAAGCCGCAGACCGGAGAACGTGATGGCGAAACGTTAAAATGAAAACGTATCGGTCATATCGGTGTTTCTCCCCCCTTCTGCCGTAAACGACCGATGAATACCCCTCCCGCAACCATCAACAGCGCAACGAAAAATGCAGCAAACGAGATACGCCGGGCGGTTTCGAACAAACTTCTATCGTAATAGAATAACACCTCCCTGCTGCCCGCAGGAACCTTGACACCACGCAGGAGCCCGTTCACCCTGACCATTTCGGCAGGTTTGCCGTCAACCGTCACCTTCCAGCGAAGGGGATAGTAGATCTCGCTCACTACCAGAAAAGCGTCTCCGGGTACAGAAACCTTCAGGCGCATCGATTCGGATCCCCGCTGCATCGATAGTACTGTTGCCGCAGCAAAGGTTCTGGTTCCGCTCCAAAGTGATCCATCGACAAAAGCCTCGCCCTGAGGAGCCGCGTCATCAAGCAGTCGCAGAAAGAGCTCGTCGCTATCCCGCACACCGGTAACCCGCTCTGCAAACCGGACCCGTGGAAGTGTGGCCTGCAAACGATAGATCGTTACCGGTACCGGGCCGCCTGCCAGTTGCAGGGTGCCGGTTTTAACCGGCTCAAGGGCTGGGTGGCTGAGCGTGACAGGAGTGACAATGTAGCCGACGTTAAGCATCCTGAGAACGTTGATGCTTGAGAGGTTCTCAGTTTTTGCAAGAAACTCCTCGTAAATTTTAAGTTTGGCGGGGTGGTAACCACCGACTGACTCGATACCGGAAAGGGCAAACTTGTTCTCGGTGAAGAGCGGCCCGGCGGGGTAGATTCTGAACTCCCCTTTCTGTGCTGCCAGGTATCGGGTGATGTCGTCAGGCTGAAAGGCCTGCGCCACCATGCGGCTCTCCGCAAAAACCGGCGAGCGCAGGGAGCTGTCAGATGGATAGATAATCTGTATGTCAATCCAGAGCAGATCAAGCAGCGCCAGAAGAAAGAAGAGCAACCCCGTCATTTTGTGGGAGAGCTTCCCCTTGATGCCGAGCCAGAGCACACCCGTAAAAAGCAGGAGGGTGAAAAGCGCGATCAGAAGGCTTCCTTTCAGATGCTCCCAGCGCACCTTGTTGATCATAAAGGAGAGATCAAAACTCTCGACCGAAGGATCAGGAAAGAGTGAGCGGAAAAAACTCTCTATCGGCGACTGGAATGCAAGCAAGAGCAGCAGAAAAACCGCCATGAAAAGCGCTCCGATCCGGATCGGTTTCAGCAGCCGTTCGGTTGAGCGCTGCAAGAGATCGTTCACTCCGATTGCCGCAAGAGAGGCGATGATCAGGTAGAGCATGATGAGCGCCATGGAGGGCACCCTGAATCGACTGAAAAGCGGCGCAAAATGGTAGAAAAGATCGAACACCGGGCTGAAAAACCTGCCGAAGGAGAGCAGCAGGGCAAGCAGTGCGCCTGCACTGAAAAACCATATCATCGGCTCTTTTCGCCTACGGTATGCGCCTGCAACCGCAAGCAGCAGTACCACAATTCCGGCATAATTGGGAAAATCGGTGAACGGCATAAAGCCCCAGTAGGTCACTCCGCCGAATCCGAAAAAACCCGGCGCGAGAAAAGTAAGCAGCTCCAGAGGGTGCATTGACCAGAGGGTGGCATACTCCCACGACGAAGCCCCTCCCGCTGCGGCCATTCCTCTCACTGAATACGGAGCATACTCCGAAGCCGGCAGATAAATTGAAGCCGACATGGTAACCCCGCACACGAGCGCGGCAATCAAAAGCAATATCCGACCGTATGGAAAGCCGTTATGGCTACTCTCACGTTGCAATGAATCGCGACAGAAAACAAGGAGAACAGCGGCAAGCAGCAGTGCAAGCATCCATGAGTACCAGGCAATCTGGACATGTGAGCGCTGCAGCTGAAAACCGGCAATGAGCGCCAGCACTCCTGCATCGGCAAGCCCTCCCCTCTTCATGAGCCGCATAACAGCCCAGAGCATCCACGGCATATAGGCTGCTGTCATAAGCTGGCTGCCGTGACCATGCACCAGCATGGCCGTCATGTAGGGATTCAGCATGAAAAGAGCTCCGCCGAACGGGGCTGCAGGGGTAGTGAGCCCGTACTGGCGGAGAAAAAGATAAACCCCCAAACCTGCAAAGGCAAGATGAAGCAGTTGCAGAACAATCCCGTCCGTATGGAAGAGATTGAACACCATGTTGGGGAAATAGAGGCCGCTGATATAACTGAACGCTTCGACGGTCGGCATCCCGGAAAAGAGCCAGGGCTGCCAGAGCGGGTAGCTTCCGGTTTCGCCCTGCAATTTGTCAAGCGCCAGGGTCGAGGCGTGGGGAATAAGCGAGTCCGGCGCAACAAGCGTGCTGGATTGAAAAACAAGCGGAAAGAAGAGCAGGATCAGAAGAAGGGTATAGATCCCGAAAACCGTGAGCAACGAGAGAATCTTTTTTTTCACTGCGTTATCGCTTTGGCTTTTTGTCAAGAAAGGGCATAAACTTTAAAATAATCGTCCGCTCATCCTCTTCCAACTTCAGAAGCAGCATCGCTGCTGCATAGCTGCCGGAGCAAAGAGCTGCTCCCGCTCCTAACCCGATTAACGGAGGGAGTGCAAGCAACGAGGACCTTGCAGCAAAGAGCAGCAGTGCGGAAAGCAGTGCGGAAACAATGGGCTTCCAGAGCTCTTTTCCGAATGGATGAATGTTCAGAAAGTGATGAACCTCCATGAGCCGGAATGCGGAAAGCAGAAAGAAGACTATCAACGTTGCAAGAGCCGCACCATTGATGCCCATCAAGGGTATCAACAGATAGTTCAGACTAACCTGCAAAACGAACGCGCCAAGAGCATTGAGGAAACTGAGTCGCGAATACCCCGTCATGGCGAGCACCGTTGAAGAGAGACCGAAAGAGACCTGCAGGAACGAAGCAACCGTCAAAAGCAGCAGAACCGTGCTGCCTGGCGCGAAGCGGGGCCCGAACAGCTCAAGCACCGGACCGGGAAGCAGAGTGAAAAGCAGTACCGGCGGTATCACCACAGCGATAATCCAGCGCGTCACCATCCTGTAGATCCGCTCTATCTCCACACGCTCTCTTCCGGCGTGCAGCTCGGCAATCATCGGTGCGGCAATTCCTGAAAAAGCAAGCAGCACCGCTCTGATGAGACCTGCGGTTCTGGCGGCAGGATGATAGATACCGACCGTTGCTGTATCGGTAAACATGCCAAGCATAACAACATCAAGCCAGTGCGTCATCATGCTCAACAGCGAAACCCCCATAAACGGCAGCGCATAGGCAAGCATGGGGCGATCACTCCGGGCACGCAGAATATCCGGGGTAACAACACCGGTGATTCTTTCGAGCGTTGGCCGGATCCAGAAAAAGGCGCCGGCGGAAGCAAGGGCAAAGGGAAAGAGCAGCGCTTCATCATGGCCCGCCGTAGAGCGAAAGAGGATGGTCAACAGCAGCAGGAGCAATGGGGCGACAACCTGGGTTGCAATAATTTTCGGATGCAGCTTCTGGAATCCCTGGGTGGCATGGCCGTAAAGCTGTGTTGCGGCATTGAAGGGGATGGCTGCCGCATAGCAGCAGATAACGAGCTGGAGTAGCCTGCTGCCGTTAAAAAGTGAAGCAATCGCTCCTGAAAAAAGCAAAAGGAGGAGTGCAACGGCAATGGAAAGAACAAGACTTGTTTTCAGGGCAGAAGCGATAACAGCCTTCTGTCGCAAAGGATCACGCTGATACAGATTGACAAAACGCAGGAGAGCCGAGTCAAGACCGGCAACGGCAAGCACTTCTGCTATCTGGATAACGGCAATGGCAATCGCATAGGTACCCAGAGCCTCGGCACCGAGTGCTCTTGCAACAAGCAGGTTGAAGGCGAACCTTGATGCCTGGCCGAAAAGAAATCCTCCAAAAGAGATTCCTGCCTGGCCGGCTATGACCCTGTTTCGTCTCAAGAGTTCAGCTCCCGATACCGCTTCAGCAGCTCCTGCTCCATGGTTGCCGCAAGAGCATCCCAGCTGTGCCTGCGGGCAAAGTTCTGGCGCGCCTCACGCCGCCGGTCAGCCAGCGCTTCCGGCACCATGCGGACAAACGCATCCCTGGTATCGGCAACATGCACCACCTCCCGCGCTTGATCAACAGCACTGCAGTAGTTCATTGAAAGCACAGGCACGCCCGCTGCGGTATACTCATAAAGCTTGTTGGGATGGGAGACCTCCTTGAGCCGGTTACTCAGCAGCGGCATCAAGGCAAGATCAAAATGCTGTACCCATGCCGGCAGCTCACCGTAATCAATGCGACCGAAATAGTGCACATTGGAAAGGGTATTGATCCGCTCCTGCCTTTTCCACCAGTTCTGCTCATAGGCAGGACCAAGCAGCACCAGAGAATACTCCGGCCATGCTTTTGCCATCTCCTCAACAAGGGTGGTATCAAGCCAGTCCATCGCTCCGGCATAGCCGAGAACCGGTCTCTTGATCAGGGCAAGCTCTTTGGGTATGTTACGCTGCGGATCGGCGAAATGGCTGAACTCGACACCATTGCCAAGCTCAACAGTGCGTACGCCGGATGGAACCGCCAACCGGGCGGTCAGCTCCGGGGAGACACTAAAGAGCAGATCTATCCCCGAGAGCCAGGCATCAAGATATCCCTTCAGCCAGGAAGGGGTAGCCGGAAAGGCCAGATGATCATCATTGGCGTCATAAAAACGGAACCGGCAGGAGAGACGTGAGGCGACTCTTCCCCAGTAGATATTGGATAGACCGATGATGCGTTCCGCAGAAGAGAATCCCAGAATCGCCACCCACCAGAGCATCAGGAGTATACCCGGCAGAGAGAGCAGTGTCCGCAGCAGCGGAAAATCAAGAATACGCCCGAAACTGAACGGAACAGTTTTCAGAAAAGGGACTGTGACAACCCAGACCAACCCTCTTCTGACCGGCAGCCAGTGATGGCTGCGCCCGAGCGCAAACGGCTCAATAAAAAGAATCCGCCACCGATCCGAAAAGCGTCCGAGCATACGCTGCTTTCGGGTCGAAAGAAAGTCCCACTGTATTTCGGAAAACCAGACAAGCCTGAGGGGAGCGTCAGCGGTGTTCCTCTGAAACGGAAAGTTCATAAATCTGCACCTTTTCATACCATGCCCGCAACAGCGGCTTGAATCCTGTAAGATAAAACAACGGGTGACGGATACGAAACTCGCCGCTGCGTTCCACCCGGAACCCTGCCCGTCTGAAAAGCGAGAGCGCCTCGTCACGGCTCATCTCGTGAAAATGGTCGGCGCTTTTCAGTGATGCCGGCTTCGCTATCGGCATCGACACAAAAAGCCGGCCACCCGCTCCATGAAGTATCTTGCGGACTTCGAGCAGCAGATGAAGCGGATTGTAGAGATGCTCCAGCACCTCAAAAGCAGTTACCACTGCATACGAACCCGAAAGAGGCTCAACATCAAGATCAATTGTTGTGCTCTCGAAAGAACACCCGAACAGTTGCTCCAGCGAAGCCGTGAGTGGTGTCCGGTCACCCAGATCGAGCCCGGACAACGCGGCGGCGGTCAAGAGCCGGGAAGAGCTTGAACGACCGGCAAATTCGATTGTTTTCTGCCACCGAACCCTGTGAGCAGGTTCGCTGAGATACTCCTCACTCACCGGCGTTCTGAACTTATCCTTCATGGCCGCTCTTTATCCGGGTTGACTTGGCGAAAGCTCGCTCAAGCAGTGCTGAGGCCGAGCTGACGGCAAGGCGAAAAGGCAGAAGCAACAGAAAGAGGAGCACTCCTCCCCATGCCCTGTGCTTGATGAAAAGACGAAGTGAAGCGGCACTCTTTTTCGCCAGTTTTTTGAACGGAGTTCCGGAAAGAGAGGCAGAGACCTTATGCCAGACCACTGAACCGGGTTCGTAGCGGACAGTCAACCCCAGAGCTCTCACCCGGAGGGAGAGATCAACATCCTCGGCATACATGCCAAAGTGTTCATCAAAACCCCCGACACGCTCAAAATCCCGGCAGCGCATAGAAAAACAGCACCCCGTAGCATAACCGGTCACTCCGGGACGGTTGAACTCCGGACCATCAGCTTTTCTGATACCGGTGTGGCGGATCAGTCCCGTGGAGAGCCGGACAACACCGCCTGCATACCAAAGCGAATGTGGACGGGCATGATAGAATATTTTCGGAACAGCAATTCCAGCTGAAGGATCACTCCGCAGGGCATGAATCAGCGGAGCTGAAAACCCTCTTTCAACAAGGGTGTCGTTGTTCAGAAACAGTACAAACTCCGCCTGAAGCTCCATAACCCGTCGGAATCCGGCATTATTGCCACCCGCATAACCGAGATTGAGCGGCAGAGAGAGGAGCTCGGTATCAGGAAAAGCCGCCCGGATCCGGGAGAGCGAGTCATCGGTAGATCCGTTATCGACCACAAGCACCATGCATGATGGCGAGAGCTCTCCCGACAGTGAGTGGAGACACTCAATCGTATCCCCGGCTCCGTTCCAGTTCAGAACCACAATGCAGAGTAGAGGGCTCTTCATCACGTTCGGGATGCTTCAGTTTCAAGAAAACGGCCTGCTCCGGCCGCAAAAGCCTCCCAGGAGAACTCCCGGCAATACTCCTCAACAGCCGCATGTATGGCGGGCAGCTCACTCCGGCTGTCGAGAAACTCCCCTATAGCCCCTGCCAGCCCGGCTGATGAGCTTTCACGGGCAATCCAGCCGGTAATACCGTGACGTACCACCTCGGGAAGAGCACCTTCCGGCGTCACAATAACGGGAATACCGCAACCATAGGCCTGCTGAACCACGCCTGACTGGGTTGCGCTTCGGTAGGGGAGCACAACGCACTCTGCGGCGGCAAAGAGCAATGCAGTGCGTTCCTGAGAAACATAACCCGGATAAAGATCAACGCTTTCCGCAAGACCCAGCTCCCGGATCAAACTCCGGTAGCGCTCCGGATCTTCAAAAAACTCACCGGCAACAACCAGCTTGAGAGAGGGTTCACGCTGCAACACCTCCGGCATAGCCCGAAGGAGCAGATCAAGCCCTTTATAGTGACGAACATAGCCGAAAAAAAGCAGCACAGGTGCTGCACCATCGAGTTTCAGTGCACGGCGCGCTTCAGCTCTGGAGGGCATCACTGCCTCAGGCCGATAGAGTGGATGAAAAAGCTGCAACACCCGGGCTCCGGGCACGGTTGCAAGCAACTCCCGAGAAACCGCCGATGAGAGGGTCAGAAAGGCATCGGAGGATGCAGCAAGCAATCGCTGCATAATTGGCTCAATAAAAAAAGATTCATGGGAGGTGAAATTATGAAGCAGCACAACAACCCGGATACCGGTAAGGCGGCGAAGCAGATAACAGAGCGGAGCCAGAAAACCGCTCCAGTATGCTACAAGCAGAAGATCAGGCTTCAGTAGCCGGAGACGATGGATCGTTGCAAGCCAGGTAAAGGGGTTGTAGAGCGTCAGCCGGGCATCTGACCGTGAAGAGGATGGTGCCGGTGCTTCAGCGGCTTCTGCCGAACGCTTAAACAAAAAAGCCGGGTAGAGCTCCCTGTACCCGACAGAAATAACGTCGTAACCAATGGTAGAGAGGGCCTCCCTTAACAGACCGCTGAACCGGGAAATACCTCCCTTCAGAGGGGAAAAGGGAGTGATAAATGCTATCCGGAGTGCTTTCAAGGGTGTTCCCTGACTATGTTCAGTCCATCATGATAAGCCGCCGTGCGGCGCGACAACATCGGGAAATCGCAAAAAAATATACAGCATGCTCTTGCAGAACTACTGCTCTCCAAACCCCTGCTCAAAAAACTCAACCAGTTGACGGGCAGCTTCAGGAGCATCCTCACCATCAAGCTTGAGTGTCAACCGGGTCCCTTTCGGAGCAGCAAGACTCATGACGCCGATAATTGATTTCGCATTGATCTCAACGCCCTGCATTTCGATAAAAAAATCGGATTTAAAGCGGGACGCCAGCTTTACGACTGCGGCAGCGGGTCTGGTATGCAGCCCTGCATTGTTTTTAACGATAACTTCCTGAACTATCACAACTATACTCGACCTGTTTATAATGTTTAGGGGACCACGCAAACCGCTTTCTCTGAGGGTTTCAGCGTTGCTCTTTCAGAGTTTTTTCACCATAGCAATCTCATCGCAAGCCATCAGCTTCGGACAATGAGTACAATCCCTCCATATTTTCTGGGGAAAATACTCTTTTCTGATCTCACTGTAGCCGATGCGACCGAAAAAATTACGGTTCAGGGTCAGAACAAAAACCTCTGTAACGCCTTCCTCGCGCAAAACCGTCTCGGCCTTTTCAACAAGCAAGCGGCCTATCCCCTTCATGGTAAACCGGTTAAAAACAGCAAGCGAGCGGATTTCTGCCAGCTTCTGGGTGTAGAATGCAATGGCACAGCACCCTATCACCTCACCATTGTACTCGGCGACAAAAAAATTACGGATATTTTCGATAATATTCTCATCAGAACGCTCAAGCATAATACCCTTGCGGGCATACTCCGCCGTAATGGCGGAAATTGCCCCGGCATCAGCCAGGCGCGCATACCTGACAAAGAGTTCAGCCTGCTGCATCGTTACCGAGACCCTCTTCTGACGGTTCAGCACTCCTCTCCCGTGCAGAGACCTCTTTCCAGAGCTCATCCTTGAGCTCCTTGAGGCCGTGGCCGGAAACGCTTGAGATCGGAAGCACCTTTACACCCTCTTCAAGCAGCGGAATTTCAAGATCTTCCGATGCGATATCCATTTTGGTAATAACCGCGATCCTCGGTTTGTTGAGCAACCCCTCATCAAATTTTTCAAGCTCTCCAAGCAGTGTCTTGTACTCCGCTGAAATATCGGGTGAATCAGCCGAAACGAGAACAGCAAGTATTTTGGTCCGTTCAATATGACGCAGAAACTGGAGACCGAGTCCCCTTCCCTCTGATGCTCCTTCAATAATTCCCGGAATATCAGCCATCACAAATGACTTGTACTCCTCATAACGCACAATACCGAGATTCGGCACCAGTGTTGTAAAAGGATAATCGGCAATTTTCGGTTTCGCGGCGCTTATCACTGAAATCAGGGTAGACTTTCCGGCATTGGGAAATCCAACCAGACCGACATCGGCCATCAACTTCAGCTCCAGATCAAGCACCAGAGCCTCTCCTTTCTGACCCGGCTCGGCAAAACGGGGTGCCTGACGGGTCGGGGTGGCAAAATGCTGGTTGCCTTTTCCGCCCTTGCCCCCTCTGGCAATCAGAAACTCCTGCTCCTCGCCGGTCAGATCGGCAATCACCTCCTGGGTTTCGGCGTTCCGCACAAGCGTTCCGCACGGTACCTGAATAACAATGTCAGCTCCATCCCTGCCGGTTTTCCGGGCACCCTGCCCATGGACGCCACGATCAGCTATATACTTTTTCTTGTACTTGAAATCGAGCAGTGTGGTGAGCTGCCTGTTTGTTTTCAACCATACATGACCGCCACGACCACCGTCACCGCCATCGGGACCACCCTTTGGCACAAATTTCTCCCTGCGAAAACTCACACAGCCGTTGCCACCGTCTCCAGCGGCAATAACAATGGAGGCACTATCTACAAACTTCACTTACACTCCTGAATTTGAATAATCTTTCACATTACCTATTTTCATCATCAACATCTAAACATCACATACCTATGGCTGCTGCACATTCCGGAAAACCCGCTATCGAAGAGCTGATCTCGCGGCTTGAGGAAATAACCCGGAATATCGAAAATCCCGATTCCGGCCTTGAAAGCTCCATCTCGCTCTACGAGGAGGGACTTGCCATTGCCGGACAATGCAAAAAAAGGCTACAGGAGGCAAGAAAAAAAATCGAGGTTATCAATCCTGATCTTGCCAAAACCTGGCCCGAAACAACCCGCATCAAAGACCTGTTCGACGGCGAGTCCTGAAAACGCTCACCCTTCGAGCTTTTTCAGCAGCACCTCATTGACCATCTGGGGATTAGCTTTGCCTTTCATCCTGCTCATGCACTGCCCGACAAAAAATCCGAGCAGCTTGGTCTTTCCCTCGCGATAGGCGGCAAGCTGACCGGGGTTGGCATCAAGAATCTCCTGGACAACCGCTTCGATTGCCCCTGAATCCGAGACCTGCGCAAGCCCTTCACGTTCAACAATCTCCAAAGAAGAGAGTCCATTCTGCTGCATCAGCTCAAACACCTGTTTGGCAATCGTGTTACTGATGGTACCCTTGCCAATAAGCGCGATAAGCCCACCAAGCCGTTCGGAAGAGATGGCAAACTCGGAAATATCCAGATACTTCTCCTTAAGGGTTCGCAGCACCTCGCCCATCACCCAGTTTGAGGATGCCTTGCCGTCTCCCGACACCCTGACCGTCTCTTCATAATAGTCAGCCACCTCCCGCTCAACGGTCAGCACGGCGGCATCATAAGCCGGAATGGCATACTCCGTTACAAAACGGGCAGCACGAACCTCGGGAAACTCCGGAAGCTCGCTCTTCATCCGGTCAAGCAGCTCCTGGTCAACCAACACCGGAACCAGATCAGGATCAGGAAAATAACGGTAGTCATGGGCAAACTCCTTGCCCCTCATCGAACGGGTTTCGCCCTTGTCGGCATCCCAGAGGCGGGTCTCCTGCACAATAACACCGCCGCCATCGAGAATCTCCCGGTGGCGTTCAGCCTCGTACTCGATAGCCTTTTCTACATTCTTGAAGGAGTTCATATTCTTGATCTCGGTACGGGTGCCATACTCCGTTGCACCCAGAGGGCGAAGGGACACATTGGCATCGCAACGAAGGCTTCCCTCCTCCATATTGCCATCCGAAATGCCGAGATACTTGACAATCTGCCGGATTATCTGAAGATAGGCCGAAGCCTCCCTCGGAGTGCGCATATCCGGATAGCTGACGATTTCAAGCAGCGGAACTCCGCTCCGGTTGAGATCGATGTAGGTATCGTCTCCGATATCATGAATCGACTTGCCGGCATCCTCCTCAATATGAATTCTTATCAGCCTGATATCCTTGCGCCCTTCACCGGCATCAATCTGAACACTCCCCTCACTGCAGATCGGCTCCTCAAACTGCGAAATCTGGTACCCTTTCGGCAGATCGGGATAAAAATAGTTTTTCCGGGCAAGCACGGAGTGAGGTGCAATCGTGCATCCCGTTGCAATTCCGAGCTTCACGGCATCTTCAACCACCTGACGGTTAAGTACCGGAAGAGCACCCGGCAAAGCCAGACAGACCGGGCAGACATTGGTGTTTGCCGGTTTCCCGAACTTTGCTGAACAGCCGCAAAATGCCTTGCTCTCTGTGTTGAGCTGACAATGGACCTCAAGGCCCACCACTAATTCATACTTCATTGCAACAATTAACGTTAATGAACAACGCCGGTAAAAAAGCCGGGCGATCATTCTCTCTTATAAAAACCTCGTCAGTAGGACTGATAGGAAAATTTCTGCCCGCCTACGGTCGCTTCCGCCATTACTCCGGCCTTTGGAAGGACAAAAACCGCTACGCCATTTGAAAAATCAGTATTGGTAGCCATGCCCGTAGAGACAATAATTGCGGCAACCTGGGCATTCATCTCATAATTACCTTTTTTAAAACTCTCCAGATCCTCCTTCCCCTTGAAAAAAATAATCTCTGAAAAGGACTGGCCTCCAAGCTGCGGCCCTACATTGATCTGGGTAATGGTTGAATTTCCTACAAGATTGTTCTGCTCATAGACATATCCCTTTCCATGCCCGCCTCCTAACATGAAAAGCCCCCCTTTGAAGACATCCGGAAAAACCGCATATCCGTAGGCCTGCTCAAAAAAACGATTCAATGCAGGAGCATTTTTCCGGAAATAGTCAACCGACTCTTTCGCCTTCTCCGCATTCGCCGGATCCCACCCTGCCTCAGCCGTCGAAACAAGCGTACCCGCGAGCATAAAAGCCAGAGCAAAAACCTTTATCAACTTCATCATGGCTGTACAGTTTTCATATTTAATAAAATCAAACAGTAGAAATCTTTACAATGACGTACAATTCTGCAATGTACGATTTTCACCCCAATAAATCACCTACCAGGAAAACACACCCTATGGTGTCATGCATCCCCTGCCCAAAGTGTCATTCCGAACGCAGTGAGGAATCCCATTCCTTCACGCACAACATAAACAAAGCTCTCCAGGATCAGATCCCTCCTTTCAGTTCGTGATGACAACTCCCTCTGTGTAACTCTGAGACTCCCTCTGTGTCATTCCGGGCGCAGCGAGGAATCCTGACTTATTATTTCAATCTGACGCCAGAATAGATCTCTCCTTGCATCCGAAATGACAAAAAAAAGCACTTTTGTTACCAGCATTATTGTTGGCAACAAAAGTGTTGGCTACCAGACACCATCATGACCGAGATCTTTCCACTCAGGGTTCAGAGTCGCATCCAACAGGTCTTTCTTTTCTCTTCTCCATTTTTTTATCTCTTTTTCTCTGGCTATTGCACTCAGCACATCAGTTGTCTCTTCAAAATAGACCAGTTTATCCACATTATATTTTTTCGTAAAACCATCAATCATCCGGCTCTTGTGTTCACGAACCCTGCGCACCAAATCATTGGTCATGCCGACATACATAACCTTGTTTGTGCGATTGGTAAGGATATAGACGCAATAAGGTCTGTCCCGACTCATGACTGTGTTGGGGTAATTAAGCTCTCAATTCAAAATTCGGCTCGATCTCCCGGATAGATCCCTCTTTTCAGTTCGGGATGACAACCTCCCCCTCTTGTCATTCCGAGCGGAGCGAGGAATCTCATTCCTGCTTGCCAACTATATCCCGCCTGCTTCGAGCTCGCGCTTCAGGGCTTCGCGTTCGATTTCGAGGCGGCGGATTTCGCGGTTTACCCGGTCGAGCTCTTCGGGGCTGCTGTCTATTTCGAGGCGGAGCCTTGAAGATGCCTCATCGATCAGATCGATGGCCTTGTCGGGCAGGAAACGGTCGGAAATATAGCGGTTGGAGAGTTCTGCGGCCGCGACTATAGCTGCATCCTTGATGCGCACACCGTGATGGATCTCATACTTCTCCTTGAGGCCCCGAAGAATGGAGACCGTATCCTCTACGCTCGGCTGATCAACCAGCACGGTCTGAAAGCGGCGCTCAAGTGCGGCATCCTTTTCAATATGCTTGCGGTACTCATCAAGGGTAGTGGCGCCGATACAGCGAAGTTCTCCGCGTGCGAGAGCGGGTTTCAGAATATTGGCCGCATCCATGGAGCCCTCGGCAGAACCCGCGCCGACAAGGAGATGGATCTCATCAATAAAAAGTATAACCTCGCCTTCAGCAGCCTGAACCTCTTTCACGACCGCTTTCAGACGCTCCTCGAACTCTCCGCGAAACTTTGCTCCGGCAACAAGCTGGGCGATATCAAGCGCGGCGATCTGTTTGCTTTTGAGGTTTTCAGGCACATCACCAGCCACAATACGCTGGGCGATGCCCTCGACCAGTGCTGTCTTGCCGACCCCCGGATCACCGATCAGCACCGGGTTGTTCTTGGTACGGCGGCTGAGAATCTGGAGTACCCTGCGGATCTCCTCATCACGGCCGATCACCGGATCAAGCTTGCCCTTTCGGGCCTGGTCGTTGAGGTTGCGGGAATATTTTTTCAAGGAATTATAGCTATCCTCGGCGCTCTGACTGGTAACCCTTTGAGAGCCCCTGATGGTTGTCAGCACCTTGAGAATAGCGTTACGGTTGATGCCTGCGTCCTGAAGCATACGTGAAACATTAAGCGAAGCTTCGCTCATGGCAATCAGCAGATGCTCCGAACTGATATACTCATCCTTCAGATTCTCGGCCTCTTTCAGGGCTACGTCAAACACCTTGCCAAGATTCTGTGAGAGATACTGGCCGGTAGCCGATGCTCCCGTTACCCTCGGAATCCGCTCGATTTCACGGTCAAGTGCCAGAAGAAGATTATCGGAAGAAACTTCGAGTTTCTGCGCAATCTGAACAGCAATACTGCTTTTATCGTCAAGCATGCTGTGAAGCAGATGTTCAGGCTCTATCTGTTGATGCTGGCGACTACCGGCAAGGGTACCCGCAGCCTGTAATGCCTCCTGAGCCTTCAGGGTGAATTTATTGGGATCAAACTGCATGGTTCGAACGGTTATTTTTGTTTACGGTTCATGCGAACTGCTTACTCTATAACAATGTAAAAGCAAAAAAAGTTAATCATGCAACCCCTGTTCGAAGGCTCATAACAAAAAAAAGGCCGCGACACCGTAAGCTGTCGCGACCATCAATAACCATTGTGCTTGCGTTCACCTCTCTTTTCCGACGTTCAGGAGCTGGCAGCACTGCCCTCATCACCCTGTTTCGGAAGATTTTTAATAAAAGCGCCGGCAACGATCCGGATAATCTGAGAACTGGTTGAGAGCAGTTCTGCGCTTTTTTCCTGGATGTGGCGCTGCGTAGCGACCTGATCTTTAAACAAATCCACACTCGCCTTATCATAATTACCTTCGCTGACATAGGCATCAATAACCTCTTCAGCCTGCGAGTAGGGCATGGTTAAAACTTTCAAACCAAGCTTGGCCCGTTCAAGAGGGTCGAGAACTTTCTGACCGGTGTTCTGCTGCTCCATAGACATACCTGTTTTTGTCTGAAAAAACAGTGCCGGGTACCGCAATCAAGAACGGTGCCGCCACCTGCGTACATGAGGAATGTAACAATTTTTTCTCAAGTGATCCTCACCTCTCTGTTCGCATCATCGCTTCTTTACGATTTTTGAGTCGAAGTGCGCCCTCCCCTGCCGATCATGGTTTCGACCAGAAGCAGTAACAGGCCGAAACCGAGAAAGTAGTAGTAGAGCGGTTCGCTTTCAACCGGCTCCATCACCCAGCGCGATGCCGCTGCAATGCGGTTTATCCTTGCGGAGACCCCGGTGTAAACCGGCCGCTCAGCAAGGCTGTGGAAATAAAATCCCCCGGATTGACGGGCAAGATTCTGAAGCGTTTCCGGCCTGAAGCTGGTCGTAACAACACGACCGCGTTCATCCATCTTGAGCCCTGCTCCGCCCTCTCCAAGAGGAATCACCGCTGGACGGAGCAAGCCCACCCCGATTGCAAAAACATGGATCCTTCCTTTTTTTATGCGGTTTGCCGCGGCAGGAAGATCGCCGGCGTGATCCTCTCCATCGCTGAGAAGCACCATAATTTTTTCACCTTTCGCAGCGGATGCAAGCCTGCTTTCCGATGAAGGCTCAAGAATGTTGTGAGCAAGTTCAAGCGCTGAACGGAAATCGGTTCCCTGTGCCTCGATAAGATCGGGTGAAGCCATACCGAGAAGTGCTTCAAAGGCATCCATGTCAGCGGTAAGCGGGCACTGCACAAGAGGTTTTGCAGCAAAAAGAATAATTGCCCTCCTGCCCCCTGTTACAGCACGGCTTATCCTTGATATTTCAAATTTCGCCTGCGTAAGCCGGTCAGGCTGAACATCAGCCGCCCTCATGCTGCGGGAGACATCAATCAAAAAAACCATATCAGCCCCTTTTCGCAAGATCGGCCGCCCGCCGCCTGAAAGCCTGGGGCCGGTAAGGGCTGCGAGCAGAGAGGCAATACCAAAAAAAATCATCACCTTTTTAACAACAATCACCCTGAACCCGACACCGGACATCATCGCATCTGCCAGAGATGGTGCGACAACAACTTCTCGGAGCTGAAAATGGCGAATAGCTCCATAGCCGAGAAATACGGCCAGAGGAATCAAAAGCAGCAGGTAAACGATATTTTCAGGCCAGGCAAAGGTCATAGGTTCGCTCCTCTCCGACAGTCGGTACGATAACAGGTAAAACAGACAACGGATCCGCTTGTCGGGATCGATTGCCGCTCAGGCCCCGGGGGGGCGAAACGGAGTAGATGTAGAGCGGTGTCCATAAGCATCACGGTATTCGCATCAGTCTTGTGTTGGACAGAAGTACCTCAAGAACAAGCAGCAGAACCGCCGGAAAAAGCAACAGAAAAAACAACCCTGTCCGGTGCTCGACCGGGGCTCCTGCATGACGGGCTGTTTCGAGGCGTCCGATAGTTTTGATGGTGTTATCAAGTACCGAAGGATCTTCCGCCCTGAAATAGCCTCCTCCGGTAGTCCGGGCAATCCCCCGGAGTGACGCTTCATCTATGGCGGCATGCGCACTGCTTTCAGCTGAAAGATTCCCTGCACTCCCTGTGCTTTTAAATCCGGCATTGACTACATATATCCTGATGCCGTTCTGTGCAGCAAGAGTTGCCGCTGTAGCCGGCCCGACATCTCCGGTGTTGTTCTCTCCATCGGTAATCAGGATGATAACCTTCTGCAGTGACGTTGATCCCTTGAAGCGGTTGGTTGCGATGAGAATTGCGCTCCCGATGGCTGTCCCCTCGTCCTGTATCACCAGCGGGGAGATATGATCAATCAGCATCGCAAGCACATCATGATCGATTGTAAGCGGGCACTGCGTATACCCCTTGCCCCGAAAAACCACAAGGCCGATCCGGTCGCTGGAACGGCGGAGAACAAATTTGCGGGCAACCTCCCTGGCTGCATCAAGACGGCTTCTATTGGAACCATCCTTCTGCAGCATCGACTCCGAAATATCAAGCGCCAGCATCACATCAATACCCCGCGCCTCGGCTTCAGTCTGGCGGACAACCATGCGGGGACCTGCAAGGGCAAACACACAGAGCACAAGAGCGCTCCAGCGCAGCCATTGCGGCAGATGGCGCAGCTCCCTTCTTGCTTCAAATCCGGAATCCCGAAGCCGTTCAAGACCGGGGAAGAGTATCACCGGATTCTTGCCAAGCCGGTCGCGCCGTACCCTGACCCATGCAAGCAGAGCAAGCAACGGCAGGAGCAGCAGCCACCATGGTGCTGCCAGCTCAATAGCGGGTATTCGTGCGATCCACTCCTGCATAGCCACTTGTTTTATCTCAATGATGCAAAATCACGCCCTGAAATCCCTCCGGATCTATCCTGCTCTGTTCAGTATCAGAACACACAATCTACACGCCAAAACCCGAATCCTCAGCAGGTCGGGCGGAGCGGATAACCTCTTCGGCTTTCTGGAGGGAGTTGCGGGACTCCTCAATATCGGGACGGCGGCCGGCAAACTTGACCAGATCGGCCTGTTTGAGAAGACTCATGATGCTCTCAAAACCGGCAACACCAAGCTTTTTCAAATCGCGCTCAATCTCCTGCGTGACCGCTTCGAGTGCCCTGATGCGGTAGTGGTTTTCAAGGAAGGAGCGCATGATGTTGCTCAGCTCTTCATAGCACTCCGGTGGCGGCATTCCGGCAGAGAGCCTGGAGCCGAGTTTGCGAAGCTTGCGCCGGGCAACCTGACCGGGATCAACCGTTTCGGCACTCTTGCGCACTGCCCGTTTTACGAGAAAGAGCAGCACCAGAACGACAACCGCAATGCCGAAGAGGAGTAAAATAAAGGGAAGTATCAGAAAAAAGGGAATCGAAGGTTTTTCCGGAGGTTTGATGGGCCTGAGTTCGCGCATCGAAGAGTCGGTAAGCGCCTTGACAAAAACCGGAATCGTCGCTCTATAGACAACCTTTCGGGAAATGCGCCCTTCGCTGTCGCGCAGGACAACGGTTAAAGGCGGAAGAAGCTGCCTGCCGCTTCCGAAAAGAGCAAGATCGAGTTCAAAACGCTCTCTGCCGCTACCCGGAGTGGAGAGCAGGGAGGAGGCGCGCTGGAGGGAGATCAGTTCGAACTGCGGTTTTGAAGCCGGGTCAAGTCCTTCAAGCGAGGCAACCTCGCGCTCAGCGTGCTGCACCCTGATAATACAGCGGATACGGTCGCCAACGAGTACCGTGTCGGGCACAACCGTCACCCGGACTCCCTGATAGAGCGGGCCTTCAACCGCCCGGAGCGGAACCGGCAGAGCAAAGGCAAACAGCAGAAATAAAATCAGGCTGCATGCTCCGGTCCGAAACCATTCACACCTTGCGTTCACGATACCGGAAAAACGAGTTCAGTTCACCAATGAAAGAGCGGTCGGTATCGAGAAAAATCGAGTCAATGCGCATGCGCCGGAGCCGCTGGCGAAGCTCTTCATACACTCTCGACTGCTCACTGCGGTAACGCTCGATCTTGCGGCGGCTCCCCCCGTCCAGGGTGAGACGCAGGCCTGTCTCCGGCTCTTCGAGATCAAGCAGAGCGCTGAGCGGCAGCGCTTTGTCAAGCGGGTCACTCAGATGGACCAGCACAAAGTCGTGACGGGTATTGAGCTGCTTCATCCCTTTTTCATAGTCGTTGTCAACCAGATCGGTCAGAAGAAAAATAATCGACTGCCTTCTGAGCGCGTAGCGGATAAAGATGAGAGCGGCGTTGATATCGGTCTTGCGACTCAGGGGCTTGAAGCGGAAAAGCTCTTCAAGAATAACCAGAACATGCTGGCGACCTTTGCGGGGGGCAATAAAGGTTTCCACCCGGTCGGTAAAAACAAGAAGGCCTACCTTATCGTTGTTCTGTATGGCACTGAAAGCAAGTACGGCGCTGAGCTCAAGGGCAAGCGCTTTTTTGCTGCGCTCCCGGCTGCCGAACTGCATTGATGCCGAACCGTCAACAACAAGCAGAAGGGTTCGTTCCCGCTCTTCGGTAAAGAGCTTGACATAGAGTTCATGTTTGCGGGCGGAGGTGTTCCAGTCAATGGCCCGGACATCATCACCATACTGATATTCACGGACATTACTGAACTCGATCCCTTTGCCCTTGAACGAGGAGTGATACTCGCCGCTGAAGAGCTCGCTGGCCATGCGCTTCGAACGGATTTCAACTCGCCGTATGAGTTTCTGAAGCTCCTTCAGGTACTCTTCACTGTTTTCCATAGCGCTCATGGCACCTGCACATGCTGGAGAATCTGACGGATAATATCGTCTGAACGAATATTGTCGGCTTCGGCTTCATATCCCGGCCTTATGCGATGGCGAAGGGTATCATAGGCGATTGCCTTGACATCCTCAGGGGTTATATATGGCCGATTCTGCAAAAAGGCGTGCGCCTTGGAAGCAAGCAGAAGAAAGATCGATGCTCTGGGAGATGCGCCGTACTCGATCATGGTCTCAAGCGATTCCATACCGTAGAGTGCCGGTTTTCTGGTGGCAACAACAAGATCAACAATGTAGCGCTGTACCCTCGGATCAACATAGATACGGTCAATCAGTCCTCTTGCCTTTGCAATATCATCCGGCTGCACGACCGCCGTAATCTCCTTGTCTGTCGCGGTTGTGGCCGACTGCAGCATAATCTCAAGCTCTTCATCGTAGGATGGATAATCGACCAGCACCTTCATCATAAACCGGTCTACCTGCGCCTCCGGCAAAAGATAGGTCCCTTCATGCTCGATAGGGTTCTGGGTAGCCAGCACCATAAAGGGCTCCTGAAGGGGAAAGGTCTGATTGCCGATGGTAACCTGATGCTCCTGCATCGCCTCAAGCAGGGCAGACTGCACCTTGGCCGGTGAACGGTTGATTTCGTCGGCGAGAATGACATTGGCAAAAACCGGCCCTTTGCGGGGATAGAACTCCATGTCTTTCGGATTGTAGATCATGGTTCCGATAAGATCGGCGGGAAGCATGTCGGGAGTAAACTGGATCCGCTGGAACTTCAGATTCATGGCGGCAGCAAAGGTTCTGATAATGAGCGTCTTGGCAAGACCCGGTACCCCTTCAAGCAGGATATGACCATTAACCAGGAGGGCAATGAAGACTCGCTGGATAACCTCCTTCTGACCGATAATCCGGCGCGAAAGCTGTTCCTCTGCCTTTTCAAGAAAACGGGAGGCCTCCGTAATCTGCCTGCCCAGTTCCTCCAGTTCTACCGCATACTGCATAGCATCTCCATCGTTCATTTTCTTTGAAATAACGGCATGCCGCTGATCGCCGCAAGCCGCTCAAATCGATGTTACCCTCCCCATGCAATCCGGAGCATCACCTCTTTTTGATAAAACCCCTTAGGCCGAATAGAATCAAGAGCAGACCGCCGATCAGCGCAGACCAGGAGTAGAGATCAGAAAGGTAACTGAGACTGTTCCAGATACCAACTTCGGGAGCAAAGAGCAGGATCAGATCTGCACCGACAAGTATAATCAGAACATGGAGAAAACTTACCTTGACATGCGGTTTGCTATTATTCTCGGGTTTGTTAGCTTTGGCCATAGCTCTACAGAAAAAATCAGTCCATGAAAATTTTAGGTATCGAAACCAGTTGTGATGAAACCTCGGCATCCGTTATCTGTGACGGCAGGGTCGCCTCCAATGTCGTCAGTTCTCAGCGGTGTCACACAAGCTTTGGGGGTGTGGTGCCGGAACTCGCTTCGAGAGAGCACGAACGGCTTATCGTCTCGATTGCCGATGCTGCAATAACCGAAGCAAATATAACAAAAAAAGAGCTTGATGTCATAGCCGCCACGGCAGGACCCGGCCTTATCGGTGCCGTCATGGTAGGGCTCTGTTTTGCCCAGGGTCTCGCATGGGCACTCGGAGTACCCTTCATCCCGGTCAACCATATTGAGGCGCACATGTTCTCCCCGTTTATTGATGAAGGCGCCTCTCATCGCGCACCCGAAGGGGCTTTTATCTCCCTGACGGTCTCTGGAGGTCACACGCTGCTGTCGGTAATAGAGCAGGACCTCTCTTATGAGGTTATTGGCAGAACGCTTGATGATGCTGCCGGAGAGGCCTTCGACAAAACCGGCAAGATGCTCGGGCTCCCCTACCCGGCCGGCCCGGAGATAGACCGGCTGGCAAAAGTGGGTGATCCGAAATTCCATGAGTTCCCCAGAGCGCTCACCTCCCGGTCACAGACCAGTAAAAGTTACGACGGCAATTTCGATTTCAGCTTTTCCGGCCTGAAAACCTCGGTCCTCACCTTTCTGCAGAAACAGAAACCGGAATTCATAACAGCAAACATACAGAACATTGCGGCCTCCATTCAGTGGGCTATCGTCAGTGTACTGGTTGAAAAAACCATTGCCGCAGCACGCTCCCGGGGCATAAAAGAGATCTCAATCGCCGGAGGCGTAAGTGCCAACTCGGGACTCAGAGCAATGATGCTCGCTGCCTGCAAGAAAGAGGGCTTCACGCTCTATCTGCCCGGTGCCGTTTACTCGACTGACAATGCCGCCATGATCGCCACACTGGCCGGAGTAAAACTCTCACGGGGCATGAAAGCCGAACGGCTGTACAACATTGCGCCCTTCGCCAGCTTCAGCTCCGGCAGACCGAAGCTGTGATTGAAATAGTTCCATAAATACATTACATTATTGCTCACAAATTAAAGCTGTAACGATTTTTTATCCATATCACGATATAACCATGCATAACAGTATTCTCGCTCTGCTTCTTTTTGCGCCTCCTGCCGGCGGCCCTGCACCGAATCCCTTCCTGCAGATTGTTCCGATGGTGCTTATTTTTGTTGTCTTCTACTTTTTCATGATCCGTCCGCAGCAGAAAAAACAGAAAGAGAAGGAGAAGGTTCTGGACAGCCTGAAAAGAGGAGACAAGGTTGTCACCATAGGCGGTATTCACGGTACGGTTGCCGGAATCGACAGCGATAAAAAGACTGTACTGGTGCAGGTGAACGAAACCACTAAAATCAAGTTCGACCGTACTGCTGTTGCCAATATTGAAGCACAGGATTCGGGCGATAAACTTACGACCAAGGAATGAGCAGAATAATGCAGCCAACTCCAGCAAAATTGGTACTGGAAAACGGATCTGTCTATTGCGGAACAGCATTCGGCCATATCGGAGAGACATCCGGAGAGGTGGTTTTCAATACATCGCTGACCGGGTACCAGGAAATTCTTACCGACCCATCCTATACCGGCCAGATGGTACTGATGACCTATCCACTTATAGGCAACTACGGCATCAATATCTCCGATAATGAGTCATCGAAAATGTGGGCCTCGGCCTTTATTATCCGTGAGCTCTCCAATGTCCACAGTAACTTTGAAGCGACCGAATCTCTGGACTCCGCACTCAAGAGAGCAGGAATTATGGGGCTTTCCGGGATTGATACCCGCAAGCTTGTTCGCGAAATCCGTGAAAAAGGGGCAATGAGAGGGGTTATCTCCGCTCTGGACAGCGACAACGAAAGTCTCCGTCAGAAAGCCCTGAGCACTCCTGAAATGAGCGGACAGGATCTGGTCAAAACCGTCACAACAGTCGAAAACTACACGCTTGAAAAAGCCGATGCCCGATACCATGTAGCCGCAATTGATTACGGCATCAAAACCAATATTCTGCGCATGCTCCGGAATTCGGGGTGCCGGGTAACAGTACTCAAGGCCGGAACTCCGGCTGAAGAGATCATCAGGCTCAACGCTGACGGGGTATTTCTCTCGAACGGCCCCGGTGATCCTGCAGCTGTAGGCTATGCAATAGAGACCATCAAAAAACTGGTTGAGTACAACCGCTCAACAAAGCCTCTGCCGATCTTCGGCATCTGCCTTGGCCACCAGCTTCTCTCGCTCGCGTTCGGCGCTGAAACCTACAAGCTCAAGTTCGGCCATCACGGCAGCAACCATCCGGTTAAAAATCTCAAAAGCCGCCAGATAGAGATAACGTCACAGAACCACGGCTTCTCGGTAAACATGGAGTCACTTCCCGAAGATCTTGAAATGACCCATCTCAACCTCTACGATCATACGGTTGAAGGGGTAAAGCATAAAACACTCCCCTGCTTTTCCGTGCAGTACCATCCGGAAGCCGCTCCGGGACCACACGATTCGCACTATCTGTTCGGGGAGTTTACCTCGCTGATGGATCAGGCGAAAAACTGACATTGCAGGATCTCTTTAATTATAAAACCCATTTTCTGAAGAGATGAAAAAAAGATTATTTACTCCGGGACCGACGCCGGTTCCTGAAAATGTCATGCTTCGCATGGCCGCTCCGATTATCCATCACAGAAATCCTGAGTTCATGGAGATTCTGACCAGGGTTCATGAGGATCTCAAGTATCTCTTCAGAACCAGCCAGCCTGTTGTTGTGCTGAGCTGTTCCGGCACCGGCGGCATGGAAGCCGCTATCTCAAGCCTCTTCAAAAAGGGTGACAAGGTTATCACCGTCAATGCCGGCAAGTTCGGCGAACGCTGGGGTTCACTGGTGCGTATCTTTACCGGCAACTGCATAGAGGAAAAAGTTGAATGGGGTTCCGCCATTCAGCCTGAACGCCTTGCCGAACTGCTTAAAGAGCACCCGGATGCCAAAGGGGTCTGCCTGACCCATTCGGAAACATCAACCGGAACGGCAGCTGATATCAAAAGTCTCAGCGCACTCATTCGCGAAAACTCTGATGCCCTTGTGCTCGTAGACGGTATTACCGCTGTTGGTGCCCATGAGTTCCATTTTGATGACTGGGGTGTGGATATCTGCATCACCGGATCACAGAAAGGGCTTATGATGCCTCCCGGACTCGCCCTTATCGCCATCTCTGAAAGGGCCCAGGATATCATCAATGGTCAGAAAGAGATACCCCAGTTCTACCTGAGCCTCAAAAAAGCACTCAAGGCCCATGCCGATGACGACACACCCTTCACTCCTGCGGTTTCGCTGGTAATCGGCCTCGATGAAGCACTGCAGATGGTTCGGGCAGAAGGCATTGAAAATATCTGGAAACGCCACGAAAGCCTTGCTAACGCCTGCCGTCAGGGTTGCAATGCTCTTGGCATGAAGCTTTTCAGCAACTCACCCTCGTTTGCCGTTACTCCGGTCTGGCTCCCTGAAGGAGTTGCATGGTCGGCATTCAACAAGGCGCTGAAAAACAGCAACGGCATTACGGTTGCGGCTGGTCAGGATGAGTTCAAGGGGAAAATTTTCCGTATCTCCCATCTCGGCTACTATGACGAGCTCGACATGCTGACGGTTATCGGCGGCCTGGAGAGGGCACTGAAGGAGATAAACTTTGATTTTGAGATCGGAGCCGGGGTCAAGGCTGTTCAGCAGGCTTTTCTCGGTAAATGACAGGTCAAAGAGTTAACAGCAGAGCCCTGAATACTCAGGGCTTTGCTGTTTATAATGCGCAAAATATAGTGCCACCTCCAGGCATATTATGCGCGCTGCCCAAACCTTTTTGAGTTTCAGTTCATGCTCGTATCTTTAGAAAAAGCACTCCGGCCATGATCAGACTTTCCGTACTTTTTCTGTTTGTTACCTTCACCTCTTCCATTCCGGAGATGTTCAGCGAGTACCGTCTGAAACTCAAAGCCGATGCCCTCTATAACGCGCATGCCTACAGCCGTGCGGAAACCGCTTTTCGCATGCTCCTGCAGAGTGGCCGTGAACCGAAAGGAGCGGCATCTTCACGATACAATCTGGCCTGCTCCCTCTACATGCAGGGAAAATACCGTGAAGCCGCATCCCTCTTTGCTCACAAAGCTGCCTATACACCGCAACAACAGGCCACAGCCAGCAAATCGCTTTTCAATGAAGGCAACGCGCTGGCAATGAACGCAATCAACACAAGAGAAAAAACACAAAAAACAGCGCTGTTCCGACGTTCACTTGCCCGCTTCAAATCTGTGCTTCTCGTTGATCCGGATGACGGTGATGCAAAAATCAACTATGAAATAGTGCAACGATACCTTCAGGAACTGGAGAGTCCTCCTCCGCAACCCTCTTCCGGTTCCGGAAATCCGGCCAATGCGCACCCTGATTCAGGAATCGGTAGCGATGTGGCGTCGCGCATTCTCGAAAAAGCTCAGCAGGATGAATCCTCACTGATGCGGCAAATTCCCCGGAGCAGCAAAGCTCCTGCAGAGGAGAGCCGCAACAACCGGGACTGGTAGCACCATGGCTGCACATAAAAAAGTTCTGCTGGTTTTTCTTCCTTCCGAAAGCGGAGTTGACGGTGCCCGATCGCTTTACAGCGAGAACCGCAGTAATCCGCTCACCACCTGGTTCAACGGTTCACTGAGAACCCTTATCAAGAAAAGCCAGTTCGCTATTCCTCCGCTCTCACTCATGATCCTCAGCTCAATTGAAGTCCCGGGTGTAGAACAATCTATCTGCGACATGCGCTTTGAAGCGTTTCCGTTTCATGAAAGCTGGGATCTTGTCGGGCTCAGCGTTCAGACCGGAATGGCACGGCAGGCGTTTGATCTTGCCGACCGGCTTCGCAGAGAGGGAACCCCTGTAGCGCTTGGCGGAGCCCATGTAACACTCTTTCCTGATTCATGCAGGCCGCATGCGGATCTGCTGGTACACGGAGAGGCCGACGACCTGTGGAAAGAGGTACTCACCGACCTCAAGTCAGGATGCCTGAAGCCCGACTACTACTCCGGAAGTTTTCCGGATATGAGTATTGCAAGACCGGTCAGTAAAGCCTCCTTGGTTCCAGGCCGCTACTTCACGACCAACCTGATCCAGACCGGAAGAGGGTGCCCGCACAGTTGTGATTTCTGCAATGTGCATGTCCTCAACGGCCACACACTCCGCCGAAGGGCAATCAGCGACATTGTCAGTGAAGTCGCCCGCTTTCAGAAGTATGACCGCAGGATTTTCTTTTTTGTCGACGACTCCATCAATGCCGATCCCGCCTATGCCCGGGAGCTCTTTCACCAGCTTGCCCCCCTTAAAATCAGCTGGTTCGGACAGGCAACAACTACACTCGGCCAGCAGCATGAGCTGCTTGAGACCTTCGCCCGCTCAGGTTGCCGCGCACTGCTTGTCGGCATCGAGAGCATTGAAGCAAAAAGCCGAAGCGCACACAAAAAAAATCAGAACAGGAGCACAGAGCTTGCAGGAGCAATCAAGAACATCAGGGAGGCAGGCATAAGCCTTTATGGCAGTTTTATTTACGGGCTTGATGGCGATACACTTGAAACCCCTGCCGCTATACTTGATTTTATCAGGGAAACAGGGCTTGACGTCCCCGGTATCAATATTCTGCGACCCACTCCCGGTACCAGGGTTTTTGAACGGTTGAGAGAGGAGGGGCGACTGCTCTTCGACCCCCGCGACATCACGGCCTTCCGATACACCTTTGGTCAGGAGATGCTCTACCGGCCAAAAAACATCGATCTTGAAGCGTTTGTCGAGAGCTACTCCACCCTGACCCGAAAAATATTCACCATTAAAAACTCGGTAACAAGAGGCTTTGCCGCTCCTTCCGCCAAAGCTGCGGTCATGCTCTTCAACATGTTCTACACGCATCTCTACGGCCTCTCACGCCACGACCTCAAGCATCAACTGGCTGCAAACAGATTGGAAAATACCATTTTGCCTTACGCTGAATAATTTTTAAACTGTCCCTATATTTTCAGCAGCTCATCCGGCTCTACAACGTTAATCCGATACTATCATGACCATGAAACCACTCCTGCCGCTTTTGACCGTAAGCCTCTTTACTCTCGGCGCCTGTGGACTTGAAAAACCACCGGCAAAAATCGTCTTCCCTGAAGATAAAACCGCCGCTGCTCCGGCACCGGCTCCAGCCGCTCCGGCCGCTCCTGCTGCTCCCGCAGCTCCGGTTGATCCCAAGTTTGCTGCGGCAAAAACCCTCTATGACGCAAGCTGTGCCTCATGCCACGATGCAGCCTTGATGGGTGCACCGAAGCCCGGCGACAAGGCCAACTGGGCGCCCCGCATTGCACAGGGAATCGCAACTGTTGAAAGCAATGCCATCAAAGGGTTCCAGGGCAAGGTCGGCATGATGCCGGCAAAAGGGGGTTCAACCCTTACCGATGACGAGATAAAGAGCATTGTCGCCTATCTTGTTGAAGTATCAAAGTAAGCGTGTAATCCATTTTTCACTGCAGAGGGAGCCTGTCGCACAGGCTCCTTTTTTTAATTGGCAATAATTAGGATAGCTGGTATTTTAATTGTAATACTCATGAAGTATGCATGCTTGCACACAACAACCTGTCTCTAATTCTAAAGGAGTATTTTATGTCCCGTATTATATTAGCCACACTCTGTGCACTCGCTGTTTTTACCTTCAGTGCTATTGAAGCTTCTGCGGCCAACGTTACTACCGGAAAAACCGTTTACGATGCGAGCTGTGTGACCTGCCACAAAACCGGCCTGATGGGTGCGCCAAAACTCGGTGACAAGGCAAACTGGGCACCGCGCATTAAAAAAGGCAATGCAGTGCTCGTCTCCAACTCCACCAAGGGCTTCAAGGGAAAAGTCGGCGTCATGCCGGCAAAAGGTGGAAACCTGAAGCTTACCGACATGCAGATCGCCGATGCAGTAGCCTACATGGTCTCGGCATCAAAGTAGGAACTCTTCCTCATTTTCTCCACAGCAGGAGCCAAACTCAACGGCTCCCGCTCTATTTTTGCGGCAATATTACAGAGAACCGGCACTATTACCATATCTACAGGATGATTTTCCTGCCGATATTTGGATAGCTTGTGTTTTAATCGTATTAATAAAGGTTTGTGTCTACACGCACACAACAGCATATCATCCCATAACAACCCCGAAAACAATAAAAAGGAGTAACCTCTATGTCTCGTATTATCTCTGCGGCCCTTTGTTCGCTCGTTGTTTTTGCTGTAAGCTCTTCTGATGCCTTTGCTGCCAATGCTGCAGCAGGCAAAGCTACGTATGATGCCAGCTGCAAAACCTGCCACCTTGCCGGTCTGATGGGTGCGCCTAAACTCGGCGACAAGGCAAACTGGGCACCGCGTATCAAAAAAGGCAATGCAGTTCTGGTCTCCAATGCCACCAAGGGATTCAAGGGTGCTGTTGGCATGATGCCTCCGAAGGGCGGCAATGCCAAGCTGACCGATGTACAGATTGGCGATGCAGTAGCCTACATGGTCTCGGCATCGAAGTAAGCTCGATAAGAACATTCAGATAAAAAAAGGCGGGATAATCTCCTGCCTTTTTTTATGTCCGGGCGTCACTACGGTTAAAAAAGAAATCATTCGAATCAATGGCTCGGTATTGTCACATCCCCTGCTTATTTTGTTAAACAAAGACAAATAAGCTTATAGCACGTAAAAACAATGATGCAACACTCTGAATATCTCGGCTATGCTGCCGGCATCATTACCACCCTGGCATTTCTTCCCCAGGCTTTCAGGATTTTCAGCACCCGTCGAACACGCGACATCAGCCTTCTTTGGGCTCTTGCAATGAATACCGGTATTGTACTCTGGCTCCTCTACGGCATTGCAAAAAACGACCTGCCGATGATTGCCGCCAACAGCATCTCCCTCATTCTGCTCATGATCATTCTTTTTTTGAAACTGCGCTACCGATGAGAGTCGAAGAGCTCCGGCACCGGAGTGGAAAATTCACTGAAAACATGTACATAGCGATAGACAATACAGACAAATAAATAGCTCACTCAATGAACAGCCTTCATCTCGGATTCATCGGAACAGGAAGAATTGCCCGTGCGCTGATTGCCGGTCTCAGCGAAAAAGCCGATACCGTTATTTCCGGTTATGACAGGGAGCCTGCTGCCCTGGCCTCCATTGCCGCCGACTATCCGGTTAAACCATGCCACTCGATTGAGGAGCTTGCGCAGTGCTCAAGGGTAATCATCCTTGCCGTCAAACCATATCAGATTGCAGAGGTGGTCGGAGTGCTGAAACCGGCGCTCGGCCAGGATCATCTGCTGATCAGTGTGGCTGCGGGCATATCCTCTGAATTCATCAGAAACAGTGCTCTTGACACCACAAAAGTTATCCGGGTCATGCCCAATACTCCGGCATTTGTTGGTGAAGGGATGACGGCCGTCAGCAGAGGAAAAATGGCCTCAGACCTGGATGTTGCCCTTGCCTGTGAGATCTTCAGCGCCATCGGACGGGTAGCTGTACTTGACGAGACACAAATGGATGCGGCAACTGCGCTCTCCGGAAGCGGCCCGGCCTATATGTTCCATATTCTTGATGCACTTGCAGCAGGAGGAGCTGCATGCGGCCTTACGGAAAATGAAGCCCGTATCCTGAGCGCACAAACCATGCTTGGAGCCGCCAAAATGGTGCTCTCGGGAGATAAAAGCCCGGAAGAGCTCAAACGGGAGGTAACAACACCCGGCGGCACTACGGAGGCCGGGTTGAAGGTGATGGATGAACAGAACATCCGGACAACTCTTATGGAAACCGTTGCAGCAGCAGCGCTTCGATCCAGGGAACTGATGAAATAAACATTATGGCAGGAGGAGTTGATTATTTCCGATTCCGGGCGGCCGTTCTGCTCGTTACACTGCTCTGCGGCACTACCGCTTACGGAGCATCCGGAGATAATGCAGCAAACAAACCCTTCCTGCTCTCCTCAATCAGCAACAGCCGTCCATGGGTAGGCGAAGAGACCATGCTCACCTATCGGCTCTATTTCAAGGATATCGCCCCGAAAATATCCAATGAAACAAACCCTTCGTTTCAGGGCATCTGGGCAAGGGAGTCCGTCGCTGAACGCTATATCAAAAGCATCCCGGTCACCGTTCACGGCGAACCATTCAGAAGTGCTGTGCTCAAGCAGTTCAGGGTTGCTCCTGTACAGAGTGGACCGATAAGAATTTCAGGCTACAGCATGCTTTGCTCACTCCCCCAGGAACCGCTTCTGAATAGTGAAAAAAAACCTGCTGAAAACCGTATTCAGCTCAGGGCTCCCGATATTTCCATATCAGCACGTGCACTGCCTGAACCTCTGCCGGATGGGTTCTCCGGGGCTGTCGGCACGTTCCAACTTGAACTCTTTGCCGATAAATCAACACTGAAGGCGGGAGAACCCCTTAAACTGGCACTGGTACTTTCAGGAGCCGGAAACCTTTTTACCCTTAAACTGCCAGCGCTTCATCTGCCTGAAAGCTTTCGACAGACTCCGCCGGATGTGACAACAATCCTGAATAAAGAGTCGGTTGAGACTGCGGGAAGCAAAACGTTAACGGTTACATCCTGGCCACAATCGCCTGGCAGCTTCACCATCCCGGCAATCAGAACGGTTGTGTTCAATCCGAAAACAGCACAATTCATCACCCTGCATTCCAATCCCGTCACTCTATCCGTAACCAAAACCGCAGAGGGATCCGGATCCCCGAGCGAACCCCTGACTCCCCGAAGCAGTGATAGTGAATACACAGGAACCCATGCAGAGCGCTGGATAATCGTTGCGGCAATCCTTCTGCTGCTTGCTGCAGCAGGATTTGTCATACTCAGAAAAAAACAGATAAAGAGGCAAAAAAGCGGTGCAGGAGTGCCGCATGGAGAGTCAGGCACCGATATCAGTCAATCAGCCGCCAATGTCAAACAGCAGCTGTTTGCCCTGCTCAGAGAGAAAGGGATAAAAAGTCCTGGCGGGCTGACAAGAAAAGAGCTGAATAGTGCACTACGGGAAAACGGAATCACCAAAGAAGTTATTGCGGAAGTCACAGAACTGCTTGAGGCACTTGACCGGGTACTTTACGCACCTTCCTCAAATAAGGCAAACCCTCTTCCCGAGAGTGTTGCCGCAAAGGCCGAAAGACTGCTGCAAAAAATCAAAACCTTCGACGGTACTCCCCGGAAATAGCGCCCGGCAGAGGACAGACTCCAGGCCGGCAACAACAGGTCACCACACCTTGAGAAGTCAATCCTGCAGTGAGGAAAGAGTCAGCGCCACTTCGGGATAATCGGTTATGATTCCTTCCGCGCCCAACTGCTTCATCCTCACCATATCTTCAGGGCAGTTCACCGTCCATGGAATCATACCAATCCTCTTCGCATGGAGATATTCCGCCGTCTCGCGATCAACAAGTGATAGATGGGGATTGAGATAGCGGGGCAAAAAGCCCAGTTCCGGGAGATAGCGATCGATATGCTCTCGCTCTGCAATCAATAAACCATAGCAAAGCTTCGGGTTCTGTTTCCAGGCTGCCCTGACCAACCGGTGATCGAAAGACTGGAGACGAACCTGCCCGGAGCGAGCCGTATCTTCAACAATCCGGAGAACAAGGGCCGCATAACTATCCGGTTCGGGATGAAAAACACCATCCTTGTCCGGCCAGGATTTCAGCTCCAGATTATAGACCATTCGCCCCTCCATACCCCTCGATGCCATATAGCTGTCAACCTCCCTGAAAACAGTTGAAAGCAGCGGCTTGTATGCTGAAATCCGCTGCTGGAGCGGAAAAGAGGGGTGCCGCCCGCCACAGTCGAAAGCGGAAATATCGGCATAGGTCATGTCGTAGATTCGATGGCTCATCCCCTCATCTGCGGCAAGAGGACGACCAGCGGGGTCATGACAAAGGGGGCCTGAGAGCCATGGATCGTGAGAGACGACAATCTCATGATCTTTTGAGACCACAAGATCAAGCTCCAGAACGCGCACCCCGAGATCTGCCGCCTTGCAGAATGCCTGGAGGGTGTTTTCAGGGAAAAATGATCTTGCCCCCCGATGTGCCTGGATTTCAAATGTCATGATGCAAACTGAAACAATAACGGATAGCTAAAGCAACACCGGATGCAAATAATAAACGTATCTCGTTGGTCAGCAAAAAGCTGAAGATCTGCATCAATAAGCTTAAAAAAAGAGCGCTCTCCCATTACAGAATGGGCTGATGGAAATCAGTAGACAGGATCGGGCGGATTGTCAGCAGTACCGGATAGAAACCCGGCAAAAATCAGTATCAGACGCAGTAGAGCAAAAAAAGTGACGCCGGAACGCTCAGCCCTATGCGTTTCGATTACCGGAAACCGGACGTGATACCTTTGAAAAACTCTTTTTCTTCGGCTTTCTTTTCTGCGGCTTGTTTCCGTCCGTACTTTTCGGGGACGGATGCTTGCCCGCACCGCTCACACCGAAAATATCGGAAGTTGTTTTGTTTCTGATTTTGTTAAACCGATTTTTTCGATACTTCTTTTCAAGGTCGGCATAAGGACTGGGCGGGTCTGGAGAGGTCTTGTAGTTATTAAAATTCGGTTCGTCAATGACCTCATCAACATCATCCAAAACCACGTCGGGATGAACTTTATTAAGCAACTTGTTTCTGTTTATGTTCACAAATCAGGAGTATTCCTTTTACTCACGATTATTACTGAAGGGAGTCTAATTTACAATTTTAGAAGCAAAATGCAAATGATAGTATCAGGAAGCTTCCCTGTATAACGATGAGTCCCGATACTTGTGTAGAACAAATAAATAGCTGCAATAATCTGTATAGTGTTTTTACATTGCTTGTTGACTGTTTATGTATTAATTTTGCATTATTTCATTTATAACAAGGGAGCTCCACAATGGATATTCGCAGACTGGTTCTTGCCGTTATTCTTCCTCCTGCCGCAGTCACCAACAAAGAGGCCGGAACAATCATGCTGACAGGAATTCTGACCGTATTCGGCTGGCTGCCGGGTGTTGCTGCCGCTCTTTTTCTCATCTCCCAGGAGAAGCGTCAGACCTCAGCCTGATACTCTCGTAGCTGCAAGCTTCATTAGTTGGCCTGATTTCCGATATGGTGAACTGATGAGGTGACGGGAGTGATAGCGTAAAGGTTTCTGTGTAAAGAGATGATGAATGCCATGAAGCTTCTTGTTGCTATCGACTTCTCGGAATCTGCCGAAAGCGTTATTGCAGAAGCAGAAAAACTTGCCAAAACCCTTTCGGCAAAAGTTTTTCTGCTTCATGCCATGCCTCCCCTCTCTCCGATCATGGATAACGTGGACGATGCTGCCACACTTCCTCAACCGGGCATCCCCTTCCAAATGGAGAGCCTCCCCCGACTCTCTGCATCGGCAAAAGAAAAGCTGATTGAAATTTCCGGCAGAATGCAGGCCGAGGGGATTGAGTGCGCCATCATCCTGACGCACAACAATGAGGTCGAGGCAATTATCGAAGAGAGCAAAAAAAACCGCATTGACATGATCCTGCTTGGCTCTCACGGGCACGGGGCACTTTACCATCTCCTGATCGGCAGCGTTTCTGAAGGAGTGATAAGAAAGGCATCCTGCCCGGTCATTATCATTCCTTCAAAAAAGCAGTAACCACCGGCAAAGCACAACCGCAACAAAGTCAAGGAAGCCGGTTCAGGGCACTGACAATTGCCTTGATCGAGGCAAGGCTGATATTGGAGTCAATACCGGCGCCAAAAGAGATGCGGCCATCTGCACAGCCGATTTTGATGTAGGCGATTGCCAGAGCTCCTGAACTGCGACCGATTGCGTGCTCGGCATATTCGTCAACACTGAATTCAAGACCGCTTGCATTGATGATCCCCTTGACAAACGCATCAAGCGGCCCGTTACCCCTTGCATCAAAAGAGAACTCCTGCTCTTTCATCTGCACGATAGCGCTGATAAGCGTCGCTTCTTCATCATTGCGCTGAAGGTCCTCATCATCCCAGCTGATATGGCACTTCTTCAGGATAACCGGCTCAACAAGCTTTACATACTCCGCATGAAAGAGGTCATGAATCTGATCGGTTGACAGCTCAATCCCCGTCCTGTCAGCAACAGCCTGAACAGCTTCAGCAAAATCAGGCTGCATCCATTTCGGTATCTGGATCCCGTAATCCTTCTCAAGTACATAGGCTACTCCGCCCTTACCGGACTGACTGTTTATGCGCACAATGGCCTCGTAGCTGCACCCGACATCCTCCGGATCAATCGGAAGATAGGGAACCGCCCACAAACCTTCAGGCGAAAGCGGCTGAGCTTTCATGCCCTTGCTGATAGCATCCTGGTGCGAACCGGAAAAGGCAGTATAGACCAGCTCACCCGCATAGGGGTGGCGGGGATGAATCTCCATTCGGGTGCAGCGGAGGTAGATTTCGCGGATCCGGGGAAGATCCGAGAAATCAAGCTCGGGATCAATCCCCTGGGTAAACAGATTAAGCGCCATAACCACGATATCCATATTTCCGCACCGCTCACCATTACCAAAGAGTGCCCCTTCAACACGATCGGCACCGGCCATCAGGGCCAACTCTGCTGTAGCTACTGCGGTTCCCCGGTCATTATGGGCGTGGACACTGATGAGCACTGCCTCCCGATTCTTTATGTTGCGACAGAACCACTCTATCCGGTCGGCGTAAATATTGGGCGTGGACATTTCAACCGTTGAAGGGAGGTTCAGGATGATTTTGTTCTCTTGAGAAGCTCCCCATACATCCATAACCGCATGACAGACATCAAGCGCATAATCCAGCTCCGTGCCGGTAAAACTTTCAGGACTGTACTCAAAACGGATACCGGTAACACCGGACTCATCCTTCAAACGACGGACAAGAGCTGTTCCCTCGACCGCAATTGCCTTGATTTCCTCTCTGTTTTTTCGAAATACGATTTCCCTCTGCAGGCGCGACGTCGAGTTATAGAGATGCACAATGGCATGCTTTGCGCCTCTGATGGCGTCGAAAGTCCTGCGGATCAGATGCTCGCGGGCCTGGGTCAGAACCTGGATAGTGACATCATCCGGAATCAGCCCCTGCTCTATCAGGCGACGCACAAAGGCAAACTCGGTAGCCGAAGCTGATGGAAAGCCGACCTCAATCTCCTTGAAACCGACCGAGACAAGAAGCTGAAACATGGCAACCTTCTCCTCTACACTCATCGGTATCGGTAGCGCCTGATTGCCGTCGCGAAGATCCACACTGCTCCATATCGGCGCTTTGGTAATGCGCTTGTCGGGCCAGCTCCTTGAAGGCAGATCAACTGACGGGTATGGTGCGTATTTTCTGAAATTCATCTTTTTCATTGCTCCTCATCCTCCTTTAGTCATCTTTAAACGATAAAAGCCACCTACCCTCTAAGGGCGGCGGCTTTAAAACTGTTTTTCTCTACTCTAAAAAAACGAACTAAAAACCGCAACCCCTCCGAGCCATGATGCTCTGTAGCAGACCAAGGGAAAGCTGCAGTATGCCGGTGTTCGCTGTGTACATGATTGCTGTCACAAATAAAACTCGTGTATTGTCCTTTTGTCAAATATAAAAAAATACCCGAAGCATGCAAGAACAGGTCGGACGCCCGGGATCAAATGGCCGTGCTGGGAAAGAAGACAAGCATCAGGAATAGAGCTCAGGAGGCCCGCACCGCGATCAGCTCAATTACCTTGCTGCCATCTTTACTGAAAAGCTTCAGGAGTGCGCCGGATATCTCATATCGAGCAACCTGCCGAAGCGCCTTGATAAACTCCCGCTCTCTTGCCATAATCGCCCCGGAGCAAGCCATCTCCGTCCGGTCTGCCGGAGATAAACGGAGGAGGTCGGCAGTGCGGCTGTAAGAACCCATAAACGAATTACAACCGGTGTATCCCCTTATATACCCGGAAGCATAAAGTACCAGAGATACATCAAGCTTCTGACCAGGTAAAAACATAACCCGGCTGCCATTTATTTCCACAGCCCTCCATGTTGTATTGATCAGGGGCTTCCTCTGCTCCGGCTTTGACAATTGCTGTGAACAGCCGCTTGCAAGCAGCATCATCGACAGCAACAACACCGCAAATCGCCTGTAGTCCAGCCATCCATGACTGTTCATATCATGCACCATCTTTGACATATTCCAATCATTTGAAATTCCGGATCCCCTGAGCAATGGATACTCTTATCAATAAGAATAGTAATTACTGTTCCCTCATGCAAACAGTTCGCAAAGAGAAAGTAAAGGAGAAAAAGGTCTACGGGGAGATCAACGTTCCATACCGGCGGACGGGATCGAAAAATGCACAAAAAAACACAATGCAGGTTTGTATTTAAAAATTACAAATGTATATTATCTGCCCATTAGCACACCAGCGTTGATGGTACAGATTCCGCGATAGCTCAATGGTAGAGCATGCGACTGTTAATCGCAGGGTTGCAGGTTCGAGTCCTGCTCGCGGAGCTGAAAAAAGCAGATGTATCGGAAGATACTTCTGCTTTTTTGTTTCCCTGAAAACATGCAACCCGGCGCATGATGATGTGCAATTCACGCTTTTCATTTTCCATAATAATTTTTGTACATTGGTGTTCTTTTACTGAAAAGAGGGTATATGCATAAAGAAAAAGCGCTGATAGAGATCCCGCTCGCGGGTCTTGTGCAGGGAACCCATGAATTTGATTTTACCTGTAAAGCTCGTGATTTCAGGGATCAGCAGTTTACGGATGCCGGCTTCACCGATGAGGTCCATGTGCGGGCGACAGTCGGGAAACGTGAGCGCGAGGTGACGGTAGCAATTGAAGCATCAGCTGATGCCGATTTTACCTGTGACATCTGTCTTTCTCCGGTATCAAAAACTCTTGACGGCACGTTTTGTATATATTATGTCTGCGGTGAGCCTCCTGAAGAGGAGCAAATCGGTGATGAAGAGTACCGAATTCTCGACAGCAATGCGATTGCGATTGATATTACTGAAGATGTGAGGGAGACACTGCTGCTGTCGATACCGATGAAAGTAACCTGTCCGGATAATCCGGAGTGCCGACTTTATAGAAGCGAAGAGGTAGATCAGGCCGCTCAGCCCGAAGAGACAAGTTCATGGCATGAGTCGCTTGAAAAACTGAAAAACAAGTATTGTTAACTGATTATAAATAAAGAGGACAGTCATGGCAAATCCTAAAGCCAAAATGTCAAAATCCCGAAGGGATAAAAGACGAGCACAGTTCAACGCAAGAACCAAACCGGCTACCACGGTAAACTGTTCCAACTGCGGCGAACCAACCCTTCCGCATCGCGCATGCCGCCATTGCGGATTCTACCGTGGCAGATCGATAGTCGCCAAGTTGGCAAACAGCTGATCACCCTAACAAGACAAAAACCCCAATCATGTTGACTATTGCTGTTGACGCCATGGGCGGAGACAACGCTCCCGCCTGTGTGATCGAGGGAACTGTTCAGGCTTTACAGGAGAGTGACAACAGGTTTGAAGTTGTACTTATCGGCCAGTCGGATAAAGTAGAACCGCTTCTTGCCGCATACGATATGAGTTCACTGAACCTGAAGTTTCTGCACGCCCCTGAAGTGGTGACCATGGATGATATTCCGGCCACCGCCGTCAAAACCAAACAGCAATCATCACTGGTGAAGGGTCTTCAGCTCTGCAAGGAAAAGCAGGCGGATGCATTTGTCAGTGCCGGCAATACCGGTGCACAGATGGCCGCTTCGCTCTTTGTCCTCGGCAGGATCCCCGGCGTACTTCGTCCGACCATCTACGCCTATTTTCCCCGTCTCGGTGAAGGGTTGACCAATATTGTTGATGTCGGAGCCAACGTAGACTGCAAACCGGAAAATTTGGTCCAGTTTGCTGAAATGCTGACCATCTACCAGCGCTACGGTGCAGGAATTGAGAAGCCAGTTACCGGCCTTCTCAATATCGGAGAGGAGGAGGGCAAAGGCTCTGAAACGCTCAAACAGACCTACTGGCTGTTGAAAGAGGCCGACAGCAAAGGGAAAATCAACTTCATCGGAAATATTGAGGGGCATGATATCCTGAAAGGGAAAGCCTCAATTGTGGTCTGCGACGGGCTCGTCGGCAATACCATCCTCAAGTTTGGAGAGAGCATTCCTGAATTTCTCGGTTCCCTGTTCAAATCGTCGCTTGAACAGCTCATGGCATCGGGCAAGATCGACCAGAGTACCGCAAAAATAACCTCGGAGATGTTCAAAGGAATGTTTGAGCCGTTTGATGTTGAAAAATTCGGCGGAGTTCCATTCCTCGGTGTTGACGGCATCTCCATTGTCGGTCATGGACGATCGTCGTCAAGGGCGATCAAAAACATGATCTACATGGCCGAACATATGGTTGAAAAACGTGTCAATGCTCATATTGCGGAAGTCCTGAACGAAAAGTAAACGCTTATCTATCCGCACCCCCGCTGTTGCCCGGCAATAATCCCTGAGCAGCAGGGCAATTTTTTGTTACATCCTGCAGAACACATCAGATAGCAACCCATGAAAGCTGTAATTACGGCGACAGCCAAATATTTACCAGAGTCGGTTCTGAGTAATCATGATCTCGAACTCATGCTCGAAACCAATGACGAGTGGATTCGGACAAGAACGGGCATCAGTGAACGTCGTATACTCCGAGATCCGGAAAAAGCTACATCATACATGTGTGGAGAGGTTGCTCGCCAGCTTCTTGAGAAAAGAGGAATATCGGCAGACGATATCGAGCTGATCATTGTTGCAACCATGACTCCGGACATGCTCTTCCCCTCAACGGCATGTTTTACCCAGAGTATCATCGGAGCAAGAAATGCCTGGGCATTCGACCTCAATGCTGCCTGCTCGGGCTTCCTCTATGCGCTGCACACCGCATCACAGTTTATCGAGTCAGGAGTCCACAAAAAAGTCATGGTTATCGGTGCCGACAAGATGTCGGCGGTTATTGACTATACCGACCGCTCTACGGCAATCCTCTTCGGTGACGGCGCCGGCGGGGTCATCCTTGAACCGGCAGCGGAGCAGGGCTTCGGCATCCTTGATGCCCGCTTGTACGCTGATGGTGAAACAGGGACCAACCATCTGCTCATGACCGGCGGAGGAAGCCGTCATCCGGCTTCCCATGAAACGGTTGACAAGAGAATGCACTACATCTATCAGGACGGGAAACAGGTTTTCAAATCAGCCGTTATCTCAATGGCCAATGTTGCCGAAGAGATCATGACCCGCAACCAGCTCACTTCAGATGACATTGACTATCTTGTTCCTCATCAGGCAAACCAGCGCATCATCAACGCAACAGCCGAACGGATGGGGCTTGATGAGGCCAAAGTCGTCTCAAACGTTGCCCGCTACGGCAACACCACTGCAGGAACAATCCCGATCTGCCTTGCTGAACTGGACGAAGAGAATAAGCTGCATAAAGGCTCAAATCTGGTTCTGGTAAGCTTCGGCGCAGGCTATACCTGGGGCGGTATCTATCTGAAATGGAGCAAGTAACCATTCACCAAACAGAGCAACCATCAACTACATGAAGGCATTTGTTTTTCCGGGACAAGGCTCCCAGTATTGCGGCATGGGGAGGGATATTTTCGAAACCTACCCCGCCGCACGAACCCTGATGGAAAAAGCTGACGCGATACTCGGCTTCTCCATAACCGATATCATGTTTTCGGGTAGCGAAGAGGATCTTCGTCAGACAAAATATACCCAGCCGGCAATATTTCTGCACAGTTTAGCCGTTGCTACGCTTATCGGCAGAAAGGATATCGTCATGACCGCAGGACACAGCCTTGGTGAATATTCAGCTCTCTGCATTGCCGGTGCCCTCAGCTTTGAGGATGCCATCCGTATTGTTGCTAAACGGGGTGAGCTGATGCAGAATGCCGGGCAGCAGAATCCCGGAACCATGGCGGCGATCATCGGTATGCCTGATGCGGCACTTCCTGAACTGCTTGCAGAAGCGGCAAGTGAAGGGATCGTTCAGGCTGCAAACTATAACTCTCCGGGTCAGATTGTCATTTCGGGCGATCTTGCCGCAGTAAAAAAAGCTGTTGCGCTTGCCCCATCAAAAGGCGCTCGCATGGCAAAAGAGCTGGTAGTTTCCGGAGCTTTTCACTCCCCGCTTATGAAGCCTGCTGAAGAGGAGCTCGCCCGGGCCCTTGAGCTCATCGACATAAAAGATGCTGAAATTCCGGTGTGCATGAACGCCGTAGCTCACTCGGTCACCGGTGCAGCGGAGATCCGCAAAAACCTTATTTTACAGCTAACCAGTTCCGTGCTGTGGTCGCAATCCATTGAGGCCATGGTCAAGAGCGGTGTTACCGAATTTATAGAGATCGGCCCTCAGAAAGTTTTGCAGGGTCTGATAAAAAGAATCGATAAATCGGTATCGACAAAAGGTATCGACACCGCTGCGGACATTCAGGCTTTAGTTTGAAATTTGTGCAACAAGGGCACCTCTATAAATTGTCGTAAGCGGTTTGAGTACGAGGCAGCGCAGAAACCGGAATGTACAAGTAGTACTTGAGGATTTCGAGCACCTTCCAACGAAATAATCGAGTCGCGGAACAAATTAATAGCGGTACCCACAATGTCATCAACATCAACCGACAGAAACTATGTTTGAAGGAAAAATTGCTCTTGTAACAGGCGCTGCCAGAGGTATCGGGCAGGCCATCGCATTTGACCTGGCTGCCAAAGGTGCCGATATTGTTGTTTGCGATATCAAAGCCGAATGGTTAACGGAAACAGCCGAAGGTGTTGAAAAACTCGGACGTAAAGCCTATTGCTTTGAGCTCGACGTCACCAACGCCGAAGCGGTAAATAACGCGGTCAATGATATTGTCGCTGCAACAGGCAGAATCGACATCCTTGTCAATAACGCAGGCATCACCCGTGACGGGCTTCTGATGAGAATGAGTGAAGAGGACTGGGACGCGGTGCTCACCGTCAACCTGAAAGGAACATTTTCCTGCACCAAAGCGGTCAGCCGCATCATGATGAAACAGCGGTCAGGCTCGATCATCAACATAGCTTCAGTAGTCGGTATTATGGGCAATGCCGGGCAGGCAAACTATGCCGCATCAAAAGGGGGAGTGATAGCCTTCACCAAGTCGGTCGCAAAAGAGCTCTCATCCCGTAACATCAGGGCCAACGCTGTCGCTCCGGGATTCATCTCTTCAAAGATGACCGATGCACTCACCGACGATGTCCGCCAGAAAATGCTTGATGCAATACCTCTCGCCAGCTTCGGCACTCCGCAGGATGTAGCCAATGCCGTAGCATTCCTGGCAAGTGACCAATCCTCCTACATCACCGGCCAGGTCATCAGCGTCAATGGCGGTATGGTTATGTGATTTGGGCAAGGTTATTTTCTTCGTATATTGACAGACTTTTTTAAAAAATTTTCATACAACAACCAACTCTTAATCGGGAGAACACCATGACCCAGGCAGAAATCAAAGACAAAGTATACGATATTATCGTCAGCAAGATGGGCGTCACCAAAGATCAGATCAAAATGGAATCAAAATTTTCCGATGATCTCGGTGCAGACTCACTTGACACGGTTGAATTGATCATGGAGCTCGAAAACGAGTTCGGCGTTCAGATCCCTGATGAAGATGCTGAAAAGATCGGCACCGTGCAGCAGGCTATCGATTACATCGTCAGCAAAAAGTAATCAGCATTCCGAGCGGCAAAGCAGGCAAAAGGTAACCAGTTAAATCAGAATCTATGGCTCAGGAGCGTAAAAGAATTGTCATTACCGGAATAGGGGTATTAACTCCTATAGGTCTTTCCAAGGAGGAGTTTTGGGACTCTCTCTACAACGGGAGGAGCGGAGCCGCGCCTATCACCTATTTTGATACCACTGATTTTGCAACAACCTTTGCCTGTGAGCTGAAAGGGTTTTGTGCGGCAGATCATATCGACAGAAAATCTGCCGACAGAATGGATCCCTACTGCCAGTATGCCGTTATCGCCGCAGGTCAGGCACTGAAAGATTCAGGACTTGACCTGAAGGAGATTGATCCGCTCAGAATCGGAGTGGTTCATGGTTCAGGCATTGGCGGAATGACCACCTATGAACAACAGTTCGAGAACTTCCTTGAAAAAGGACCGCGTCGCATCAGCCCTTTCTTTATTCCCATGCTTATCCCCGACATTGCTGCCGGGCAGATATCCATTCGCTACGGCCTCATGGGCCCGAATTACGCAACAGCTTCCGCATGTGCTACCTCTCTTCATGCCATTATTGACGCCTACCTCCTCATTAACGCAGGAATGGCTGATTACATGGTGTGCGGCGGTTCAGAGGCCCCGATTACGCGAATGAGTGTCGGCGGATTCAACTCGGCCAGAGCACTCTCTACGCTCAATGATCGGCCACAAGAGGCGTCACGCCCTTATGACCGCGATCGTGACGGCTTTGTGATGGGAGAAGGCGGCGGAACCCTGATTCTTGAGTCCCTTGAATCAGCAAAAGCACGCGGAGCTAAAATCTATGGCGAAATTGTCGGCGTAGGCGCGACTGCCGATGCCTATCACCTGACAGCCCCTCACCCGGAAGGGCTTGGAGCGGTCAATGCCATGAGAACAGCCATTGCCATGGCTGGAATTGCCCCCGAAAAGATTGACTATATCAACACCCACGGCACCTCTACCCCGCTTGGTGATCTGGCAGAAGTTGCCGCCATCAAGACGGTCTTTGGAGAGCACGCCAAAAAGCTGAGCATCAGCGCAACAAAGTCCATGACCGGCCACCTGCTTGGCGCTGCCGGAGTAGTTGAGTCGATTGCCTGCCTGCTTGCCCTCCAGCATCAGACGGTTCCCCCGACAATCAACTGCGACAACCTCGACCCGGCAGTTGATATTGATGTAACACCCAATAAGCCAAAAAAACGGACCATAGAGTATGCCCTCAACAACGGGTTCGGCTTCGGCGGTCACAACGCTTCACTGATTTTCAGGAACGGTTCATCCCTCTGAGGAAAAGATTGCTGCCACTGGAGAAGTTTTGGGAAAAGCTGAGAGGCTTGTCTAATTCATCTGAAGGTGGTGACGGGAGTAATGAAACGGTTCTTCCGGCGCTTTCAGAGGAAACGATAGCCTATCTGCACCGACTTGTCGGTGAACCTGCAAGCAACCTGCTGCTCTACCAGACAGCCCTGACACACCGCTCGGTTGTCCATGATCCGGCGACCCAACACCTTGTTGAATCCAACCAGCGCCTTGAATTTCTGGGTGATTCGGTGCTCGGCCTTCTCATTTCCGATTACCTGTTCAGATCATTTCCCGGGAGTGCCGAAGGAGAGCTTTCAAGCAACCGCTCCAAAATCGTCAATCGTAAATCCCTGGCCGGATTTGCAGCAAGCCTGAACCTCGCAGACTACCTCCTTACCGGAGAGTCAGCCGACCGCAATAAAATCACCTCCAGCGATTCCGCGCTTGCTGACGCCTTTGAATCACTGACCGGCGCTATCTATCTCGACAAAGGGATCCTTGCGGCAGAAAATTTCATCCGCAAGCATGTTCTCGAACATGAAAACTTCAGGATGATTGTCGAAGCCGAACATAACTACAAAAGCCGCCTGATCGAGTACACCCAGTCGCGCCACCTCCCGATGCCGGTTTACTCTGTGCTTGAAGAGTCCGGAGCTGAACATGAAAAACAGTTCAGGGTAGGAGTATCGTGCAGCGACCAGCACCTTGGAACCGGCACCGCTCGCAGAAAAAAAGATGCAGAGCAGCTCGCCGCCAAAGAGGCCCTCAGCATCATTGATGCCGCAGAAAAGGAAGAGACCCCGATCTGACATTTCGAACCCTCCCTCGTGTCATTGCAAACCCACCTCCAGTCCGGCAGAAAACAAAGATAATCTGTGAAGCTTTGGAGTAGTGAAATGGCGCAACAAGTGCAGTTAGTTGTGACTGTCCTCATCCCGCTTCCGTGTGGATTTCAGTTGTTTTATATCCTGCTCAAGTTCCCGAAGGTTCTCTTCCTGCTTCGGTTGTTTCAGGGCTTCTTTGTACTTGTCGTATTCAAGCGTTGATTTTTCCAGTGCTATCTGATGACTGATTGTACCTGCATGGGTAAGCAGTTCGCGACCATTGAGCAGAATAATCGAATCCAGACGCTGAATCCAGTCTTTCATGTACATCGGCGTTCGCTGCTGCGCCATCACTTCCGCAAAAGCAAGGTATTGCTCCACCAGCAGGCCAAGCAATTTAATTTCATTTTCCTTGAGATAATTTTTAGCAATACCCACATCGCCCTTGCGAACAGAAACCCCCGCTTTATCAAAGGAGAGCATTCCCATCAGCGGCAGTGAAGCATCAGCGCGGCGATAAACAAGTTCCGCTGCTGTCTGCATACTGATTGCCCAGAGTAACTTATTTTGTACCACCTTGAAAAATTCGATGGTGCTTTCAGCTCCGGGGTCATAATCAATACTGGTGGTGTAGATATCTTTGATTTTCTGGTAAAAGAATCGCTCCGACAACCGGATTTCACGGATACGCTCCTGCAGTTCCGTGAAATAGTTCATCGAGCTTCCACTCTTGAACCGATCATCATTCAGCAAAAAACCTTTGACAATGTATTCCCGGAGCCGCTGCGTCGCCCAAATGCGGAACCTCGTACCCTGCTGCGATTTGACACGGTAACCGACGGAGATGATCACGTCCAGATTGTAGTACTGAACATCATAGTTTTTACTGTCTGCCGCAGTTGTCCGGAAATTCCGGACAACTGCTTTTTCATCCAGTTCGCCCTCACTGAAGATATTGAGAATGTGCTCCGATATGGTTTTTTTGCTCTTGCAGAACAGCTCTGCCATATGCGCCTGCGACAGCCAGACCGTTTCGTCTTCAAGCCGGACATCTATTTTTATTTTACCATCCGGAGCCTGGTAGATAAGCAGTTCGGAGTTGTTCATGTAAAAGTCTCCTTTTGTGGTATCACATCAAGCCTCGGCTTTCCCTGACAAATCATTCTTATATACACTGCATCACAACCGCTTGCTTAACCCGCAGCACTGTCGCGTAACCCGTCATGCCACTGCCACAAGCCAACTCCCTGTCTCATTCCGAACCGTCCCTCCTAATTTCAAATCCCCAACACGCCCCAACTCGATAAAAAAATGAGGCTAATGCGGTATGCGTTTTAAGAATACATTCATAGAGAAATCAGATTCTTTCCAGTACTTGTTTGCTATCTGGTAGACTTTCACCCATGACATAAACGAATACTTTGATTCTCCTGACGTTTGGGAATTTTTTTTATCGAGACCAAGCTTGCGCACAACGACCTCAGGTCTTGATTCAAAGCCTAAATCTGCAAATAGGAGCTCTGCCCATACCTTCCCGATATTCTCCGTTCTTTCGAGCTGTTTTTCATCGAAGGGCATAGTGTATTTCGCCTCAAAGATGTACAGGGTATCATCAACACAGATGACCAGATCAGGCTTGGCGTTGAACATCGCCTGGAGTGCTCCATAAACCTGTATATCCCCCGGTTTTTCAAGTGTACCTGCGTCTTTGAGTTTGTAAGCAATCTGTTTGGGATGAGTTTTCCACGGTTGACGCAACTCTTCTGGCTCCAGTCCGGAAAATTTTGTGTATGCGTCGGGCGCCACTCCTTCTTGGGCAGCAATCAACTCACAAAGATCTTTGAGATAATCAGCACTTTCTGGCTTTCCGGTAACCTTATCTTTCCTGATTTTTCTTTCGTAGTATGCATCTCTTACAAGCGCGGCTTCACAATAGATGCGAGGGTGCCCATTAAAGTCAATCTCGAGGAAATCCTTAAGAGGGCGCCAGCGGGGTTGATCTTCAAGAAGGAGCCTGAACAAGTGAGCGCACATGTCCCTTTCTTCTCGGTTGTATGCCAGATAATCAAGGTATTGATGCATTGAGATAGTTCCGTTAGGATGTCAGGTAGTAACGTACTACAAGAGCGCTAATTGCTATTATAGCCCAGATACTTGGGAAATAAATATCCCAGGCAATTCTTATGAATCGCCATTGATGACGTATTATATCGCCATTGTAATCAATCAGAGTGCTGATGTCCGAAATGTCTTTTGGATCAATAATATCATGATCAGGATCATATTCATCTCTCAGATGGTTTCCAATATGGGATTGATCGGTCCATGTATTTGTTAGAACTGATATCCAAAATGATATGGCCAGATAAATGACAATAAGGAGTAGCACAAGTGCTGACGAGAATGTTACTGAGGGCTCTAATTTTGCACCAATCCCAGCCGTTGATAAACTTCCCAGAGTAATACTCATCTTTGGGTCAATTACCAGCAGCAACGACGAGGCAAGTAACCATGACCTTCGAATTTTTCTCGATGACTCACCAAGTTCTGTAAACTTTTTTGAGACATCAAGCACGAGTCTATTGTAGTGTTCAAGCAGCTTGTTGATTTTGATACGGGCATCAGCTTCCTTTTGCGCCATAACGGTAACAGTTCAGCTCTATTATGGATGGAGTGTAAAACCGTTAAATATAAGCATCATTTATTTACTTCAAGCAAATGAGCTGTATCAAGTTAGAGGCACTTAATATCAATCCATCCTGAATTGGTTTTTGCGTTGGGGGGATGATCTCGGTTTAATCCACTTTGAGTTACCCCTTTAAAAACACCCCTCACTTAGCGTAACATTGTCACGTAAGCCGTATATTCCAAGTAACCACTCTTGGATCATCTCTTTGTAGGGAAAACGGTTAACAATTATCAATCCTTTATCCGGCCTACCGCATTATTCGATATCAGAATATTCGGCTTGAATTTTTAGCTCTATTTATTGATATATATTACAATATTATTCATATTGAGAATATGGGGCGATGTTGGAAAATTCAGGAATCTGTGTTTTTCGAAAGAAGGCTCGTCCGATTCAAAAAGAATAACAAAGGCCTCGACGAGCTTCTTTTTGATAACCTTGACACCTACTTTAATGCCTTGCAAGCAGGCTCGCTGCCTGTTAACATCAAGGCCGGATTTATTCACAGGGAGCCTTACGGAGTCAAGGCGATTGATCAAAAAGGTCGCAAAAAGCCGGGCATGGGGAAACCGAAAGAAGCCCGACTCTATATTTTTCCCGATACTGATACCAACACCCTTCACTTGATCACCGTCGGAGATAAGAATTCCCAAAAAGCCGACATCACTGACTGCATCGATTTGGTCAAAGATTTAAAGAAAAACAAAGGGAGCTGACAATGGCTGAAGAAAGAACACATGGCAGCGTGAGCGAACTTTATGCAAAGCATGCGAGCACTGAAGAGTGCCAGGATTTTGTAAAGTTATTGAACTCAAGAAAACTTGCGAAGACATTGTTCGCACTTCGTTGCAAGGCTGGATTAACTCAAAAGGAGCTTGCCGCAAAAACAGGACTGACGCAGAGCAAGGTGTCGAAAATTGAACATTCGCAGGATATAACCCTTACCATTGGTGATATCCTGCAATTTTGCGAGGGGCTTAACGTACAATTGCACCTTGGTTTAATGCCGGAGGGATTGCCGCTTGTCAATAAAGTCAAGTTTCATTGGGTCGAACTGCAGAAACATCTTGTAACAATTCGGGAAATCAGTAAAGGGGACTCGGCGATGGAGAACGCTGCGAGAGATTTCACCTATGAGGCGGCACATAACATTACGAATGGCTTGCTGGAGTGCCTTGGAAAAGTTATGCCCATTCAGGAAAAGGAAGAGCTGTTCACTGTTTCGGCTCCATCTGGCTCAAAAGAGGATCCTGAAGAGTGTAGCCCGGCAGTGCTATCAGGACAGTTTTGTCATCAGGAGGAGTAATCTGGTGACAACCATATGTTGCGCGCCTGAAAAATCTGAAGATTTTTTTCGATTGGCTTGAGCTTCTCTCCCCCTTCTTCTATATTGATCTACAGTTATTTTTACACCTCAGACCCACTCATGAAGTAACAAAGACAATGAGAGAAAAACTGATTTTTGATCTGTCCCGTCCCGGACGTAAAGGCTATGCTCTTTCCGATCGCGATTTTACGAATAGCTCACTGGAGAGCATTCTGCCGGAAAAATTTCTGCGCAAATCACCCCCTGAACTGCCTGAGGTGCCTGAAAGTGAAGTGGTGCGCCATTTTGTACGGCTCTCCAACATGAACTACCATGTGGACAAGAACATGTATCCGCTTGGAAGCTGCACCATGAAGTACAACCCTAAAATCAACGACTATACCTGCGACTTGCCGGGCTTCAGCACACTTCATCCCCTGCAGCCCTCTGAAACAACCCAGGGCGCACTGCAACTGATGTATGAACTTGCCGAGATGCTGCGTGAAATAGCCGGTATGGCGGCGGTATCGCTTCAGCCTGCGGCCGGTGCACACGGAGAGCTTACCGGCATCCTGCTTATAAAAAAATATCATGAGTCACGCGGATCAAAACGCCACAAACTGCTGGTGGTTGACTCGGCTCACGGCACCAATCCCGCTTCAGCCGCGCTTGCGGGATACGAGATTATCTCGGTGAAAGGCAATGCCGATGGCCGCACTGACCTCGACGATCTTGCCCGTAAACTGGACGGTGACGTAGCCGCCCTGATGCTGACCAATCCGAATACCATCGGTCTGTTCGAAAAAGATATCCTGCGCATCTCGGAGATGGTGCACAAGAACGGCAGCCTGCTCTATATGGATGGCGCCAACATGAATGCCCTGCTCGGCATTGCCCGCCCCGGAGATATGGGATTTGATGTCGTGCACTACAACCTGCACAAAACCTTTGCGGCGCCTCACGGCGGCGGCGGTCCCGGCAGCGGACCGGTCGGTGTGAGTAAAATTCTTGAGCCATTCCTTCCTCTGCCAATCATCACAAAAAATGAGAGCGATGAAGGTACAACCTACGCGCTCAATTACGACCGTCCGGAGAGTATCGGCAGGATGATGAATTTTTACGGGAACTTCGGGGTTCTTGTCAGGGCATATACCTATATCAGGATGCTTGGACCCAACGGGGTTCGCAGGGTTTCAGAAAATGCCATTATCAATGCAAACTACCTGCTCAGCCTCCTGCTTGAACGCTTTGACTTGCCCTTTCCGAAACCGGTTATGCATGAGTTCTGCCTCTCCGGAGACCGGCAGAAAAAAGAGCACGGTGTCAGAACGCTCGATATGGCAAAACGGCTCCTTGACTACGGCTTTCATGCCCCGACCATCTACTTCCCGCTCATTGTCAGCGAGGCGTTGATGATTGAGCCGACAGAAACCGAGTCAAAAGAGACGCTCGATATGTTTGCGAAAGCACTGCTCAGTATTGCCGATGAAGCTGCAAACAACCCGGAACTGGTGCTCTCAGCCCCGGTTACAACCCCGGTAAGACGGCTTGATGAAGCGATGGCGTCAAGGCAGTTGAATATCTGCTGCTCGCTTTAACTATTTTACCTAACAATTTGTACCGTAACAATCATGCAGTTATATCATAAACTTCCGCCGGGATATGCCGTTACTTCGATCGAAAGTTCTTGTTCTCAACAGCAGTTACGAGCCATTAACCGTTTGTGACGCCCAGAAAGCTGTTCTTCTCCTCTTTGGCGGTAAAGCCGTGTCGGTTACCCATAATCCTGATCGGGTAATCCGCACGGTTTCCACCAGTTTTCCCATGCCGAGCATTGTAAGGCTTACTGTTTTTGTTCGGGTTCCCTACAAAAGGATCATGCTGAACCGTAAAAACATTCTCCTCAGAGATGCCTACCAGTGTCAGTATTGCGGGAGAACCGATCTGCCACTGACCATTGATCACGTCGTTCCAAGATCCAGAGGCGGTGACTATTCATGGGAAAACCTGATAACTGCCTGCCGCCGCTGCAATACGAAAAAGGGCGATAAAACCCCGCGCGAAGCCGATATGCAGCCATTGAAACAGCCGATACGGCCCAACAGCCTGATGTTCATGCAGCAGGTTACCGCTACGGTTTCCGATGACTGGAAACCCTACCTCTATATGAGCTGAGCGTTCACAACTCTTTTCTGTAAAAATTTTTATAGCCTTTTTTTTATGGGCACCGGCTTTCCCGATTTTCAGCTCCCTTCATGGGTAACTGCGTATACTCCGTTTGATTCAGGCAAACTCCATTCTGACCATGACCGGATGCAGTTCACCATAGAACTTGCCCGTAAGAACACCCTGCATGGAACCGGCGGCCCTTTCGGTGCGGCGGTGTTTGAGCGAAACTCCGGTAATCTTGTGTCGATCGGGGTAAATCTGGTTGTCCGGAGCTGCTGCTCCCATGCCCATGCAGAAATGGTTGCCATAGCCATGGCCCAGAAGAAAATCAACTCCTGGACCCTGAACCATATAAAAAGTCCGCAGCATGAGCTGGTAACCTCCTGTGAGCCCTGTGCCATGTGTTTCGGTGCAATAATCTGGTCGGGAATCTCCCGGCTGGTATGCGGCGCGTCCACTGCCGACGCTACTGCCGCCGGTTTTGATGAGGGCCCGAAGCCGGAAAAATGGATTGAAGAGCTTGAAAAAAGAGGCATTGAGGTGGTAACCGGAGTTTGCTGCAATGATGCAAAGATTATTTTTCGGGACTATCTTGAAGGCGGTGGCGTCATCTATAACCCGAACCCCTGACATGAGCTCGTTGGATAAGAGCGTATTGTCCTGATTTTTTTTACTTTTCATACAGAAGGGCTCCGCTATAAATTCTTGAGAGTGGTTTGAGGGCGAGGCAGCACAGCAACCGGAATGTAGACGGAGCACTTGAGGCGTTCGGGCACCGTCCAGCGAAGCGATCGAATCACGGAATTACATTACTGGCGGCCCCAATAAACTGAAGGGGAAATATTCACCGATAACGGAACTACATGAACAGAAAATCACTCCTGCTGCTCCCCTTCCTGCTTCTCACCCTGCAGTTCCTTTTCAGTATGCCGTCCGCTTTTGCAAAGTCAAAACCGGGTGGAGAGAAATGGCGTGCCCAACAGATTTTCAGCCGTCAGGATCCCTCCATCGAAACAGCACTGCTGAATATGAGCCTCTCTGAAAAGGTAGGCCAGATGCTCATCGCTCAATCGGATGGAGAGTATAACCGCAAAAATGATATCGCATACCAGTTGCTGAGCCGGCTCGTACAGGAGGGAAAGGTAGGCGGCATCATGTTTCTCAAGGGCAATACCTTCGGCAGCAGCATGCTTGCAAACCATTTTCAGTCTCTTGCTCCGCGCCCCCTCCTCTTGAGCGCTGATATGGAGAGAGGGTTGGCCATGAGGCTTACCGGAGCAACTGAATTTCCACCAAACATGGCCGTAGCAGCTACACGGAACCCTGAACTTGCCGCAAGGATGGCCAAAGCTATTGCCCTGGAAGCCAAAGCTGTCGGGCTTCACCAGAACTACGCGCCTACCGTTGACTTGAACATCAACCCGTTAAATCCGGTTATCAATACCCGCTCATTCGGAGATAATGTCCCCCTTGCCATCACTATGGCCAATGCCATCATCGAAAGCTTGCAGTCAAACGGACTGATTGCAACCGTAAAACATTTTCCCGGACACGGGGATGTAACGGTCGATAGCCATCTTTCGCTCCCGGTGCTTCAGGCTGACCGCCAAAGGCTGGACGCCTATGAGCTTAAACCGTTCCGCTCGGCTATTGAGCACGGTGTTATCAGCGTTATGACCGGACATCTTGCGGTACCAAAACTGACCGGCACCATGGAGCCTGCCTCTGTTTCAAAAGTGATCGTGACCGATCTGCTCCGCAAAGAGCTCGGTTTTCAGGGGCTGATCATTACCGATGCACTGAACATGAAAGCGCTCTACAACGGTGAAAATGTCCCGGATATCTCCATAAAAGCTGTTCTGGCAGGAAATGACCTGCTCCTCTTTTCGCCGGACCCGGAACTTGCTCACAGCTCCATTGTAAAGGCCGTAGAAGATGGAGTAATCAGTATGGAGCAAGTCAATGCTTCTGTCCGACGGATTCTCCAGGTAAAATTGTGGCTTGGTATTGAAGAGAGAAAGCTGGTCAATCTGAACCGTGTGAGCGAAGAGTCGAGCCCTGAATCCCACAGAGCTCTTGCAAAAGAAATTGCCGCCCGCTCCATCACGCTGGTAAAAGATGCGAACCATTACCTTCCGATTAAACCGTTATCAACCGAAGAGAACATCCTTAATATCATTCTGCAGGATAAAGCGGAGAGTGAAACCGGAAAAGGATATTGTGCCAACCTTGATCGTTACTACAAGGCTACCCATATCAGAATCAATCCCGGAACGGACTCCCTCTCTCTTGCCAATACCCTTGAACAGGCAGGCAAGGCATCAGCTGTGATTATCACCTCCTATGTCCAGATACACTCCGGCTCGGGAACATTGAAGTTGACTGCAATGCAGCAGCAGTTTGTCCACTCGCTTGCACTGACGGTGCCAAAAGAGAAGCCGCTTATCCTTGTCTCGCTGGGGACCCCTTATCTGATCAACTATTTCCCTGAAATAACCACCTACCTCTGCACCTACTCATCCAGTCAGACAAGTGAGGAGAATGTTATCGATGTACTGAGAGGAACGCTTGTTCCTCACGGCGTTATCCCCGTTTCCCTCCTGGGAGCGCCATCTGAATCCGGAACAATTAACAACCACTGATTATCCGTTTTATACCATGGGAAAAACCATTCGGGACGAATCAACCGCAAGCGCCTACTGGGCGGCAGTAAATACCTTCTGTGCCCTCAAGGATGTTCATGTTATAGCCGACGCTCCGGTCGGCTGCTACAATCTTGTCGGTGTGGCGGTCATGGACTATACCGACGCCGTTCCCTATCTTGAAAACTTTACGCCAACCAGTCTGACCGAAAAGGAGATCGCCTCATCAGGCACCTCGGAAGTTGTCTGTGATACCATAGAAAAGCTCCGGGCACCCGGAAGGCAGTTGATTCTCGTCTCAAGCGCAGAGAGCGAAATGATCGGCAGCGACCATGAGAAGATGCTCTTGATGAAATATCCTGACGTCCGGTTTTTTCCCTCGAACTCCCTTGGCGAAAATGAGTGGCAGGGCCGGGAGCGCGCCCTGCGATGGCTGCATGAACAGTTTGACGACCATAAACCTGCACGTATCGAGAGCGGCTCAGTAAGCATTATCGGCCCTACGTATGGCTGCTTCAACAGCCCGTCCGATCTGGCAGAACTGAAACGGTTGATTGAGGGTGTCGGCGGCAGGATTGCACACATCTATCCTTTTGAAAGCTCTCTCTGCGATATTGCATCACTGAAAAATTCCGATGTCGTTGTGCAGATGTACCATGAATTCGGGAGTGAGCTCGCCGGAGTGCTTGATCGCCCGGTATTGCAAGCACCGTTCGGTATGAAAGAGACAGAGGAGTTCATCCTCAAACTGGGCTCGCTGCTCAATAAAAAGGATGAGGCCGCAGCATTCATGAAGGAGGAAAAGCGCACAACACTCAAACCACTCTGGGACCTCTGGCGCGGACCACAGGCAGAGTGGTTCCCAACCATACGCTTTGGAGTGATAGCTGCAGAGAGCTATGCCATCGGCCTGAAAATCTTTCTGCAGGATGAGATGGGTATGCAATGCCTTTTCTCCCATGACTCGGCAAAAGCCGACAACACCCTTGTCCGCAGTGAGATTCAGCAGAAACAGCCACAGTTCCTCTTCGGAAGGATTGTCGATAAAATCTATCTGGCAGAACGTGATGCGAAAACACGATTTATCCCTGCTGGCTTTCCCGGTCCGATTGTCCGCCGCTCACTCGGTACTCCCTTCATGGGTCACAGCGGAATGATCTATCTCTTGCAGGAAATTGTCAATGCTCTTTATGACATGCTCTTCAACTTCCTGCCTATCAACCGTCAAACACCGTCAGCTGAAACACCCGCGGTAAAGGTGGCCTGGAGTGGCGAAGCCAATGCCCTGCTGAACGAAATGGTAAAAAAAGCTCCTTTTATCAGCCAGATCTCCTTCGGTCGAGAGTTGAAACGCAAAGCAGAGCTTCTGGCAATAAAGCAGGGACGAGAAAGTGTCACCCCGGAACTCCTGCAAATGATGATGTGATTTGGATTTTTTTAATTTTATTCGTATCGTCTTGATCCACATTCCGGACCCGGGGATCCAGTTTCACTATTGGGCAGCCCCCCCGACCGGGTATTACTAACAAGAAGAGGCTGTATTGATTTTTCCTGCGAAACATCCGTTAAACGTTGATTTCGTAAGGAACAAAACGACAGGAAACAGAATGTCTGACAATCAGGAACAACTGGCGATGATAGCCATTACCCTGCCGGACGGGACAGTAAGATCATTCCCTTCAGGCAGCACCGGTTTTGATATTGCACTCTCGATAGGCAGAAGGCTTGCCCAGGACGCGCTGGCACTCAAGCTTGACGATACGATTGTTGATCTCTCAACGCCGTTGCATTCTGATGCAAGGGTAGCAATTATCACCTTTGACTCACCGGAAGGCAAGGATATCTTCTGGCACAGCTCAAGCCATCTTATGGCCCAGGCCATTGAAGAGCTTTTTGCGGGCAGCAGATTCGGCGCTGGCCCCTCAATAGAGCAGGGCTTTTACTACGACGTTGCTTCTGAACACCGCTTCCGCGAGGAAGATCTCCGCCTGATCGAACAGAAGATGCTTGAAATCAGCAAGCGCGACAGCAAAATCCAGCGAGAGGAGCTCTCCCGGACAGACGCCATCGAATTTTTCAAAAGTACCAGAAATGACCCGTACAAGGTTGAGATTCTTGAAGATACCCTGAAAGATGTCGATACGGTATCGCTCTATCACCAGGATGGCTTCACCGACCTCTGCACCGGCCCGCACGTGCCGACGACCTCGAAAGTGAAAGCTGTGCTCCTGACCAACATCTCATCGTCCTACTGGCGGGGAGATTCGTCAAGAGAGCAGATGCAGCGCATATACGGCATCACCTTCCCTTCTGAGAAACAGCTTAAAGAGTATGTAACACTGCTTGAAGAGGCAAAGCGCAGGGATCACCGCAAACTCGGCGCCGAACTGGAGCTCTTCATGCTTTCGCCGGAAGTCGGAAGCGGTTTACCGATCTGGCTACCGAAGGGTGCAATCATTCGCAATGAGCTTGAATCCTTTTTGAAAGAGGAGCAGCGCAAACGCGGATACCTGCCTGTTTACACTCCGCATATCGGCAATATCGAACTCTACAAGCGTTCGGGCCACTACCCCTATTACAGCGATTCGCAGTTTCCGCCGCTAACCTATCACGATGAAGAGGGACGCAAGGAGCAGTATCTTCTCAAACCGATGAACTGCCCGCACCACCATCTCATCTATAGCTCAAAGATGCGCAGTTACCGCGACCTGCCCATCCGCCTGACAGAGTTCGGTACGGTCTACCGCCATGAGCAGTCAGGAGAGCTCAACGGTCTTGTACGTGCACGGGGATTTACCCAGGATGATTCGCACATCTACTGCCGTCCCGACCAGCTTGTTGATGAGATCTGCAGCGCAATAGAGTTGACCCAGTTTGTCTTCGGAACACTCGGGTTCAACGAGGTGCAAACACGCCTCTCCATGCATGATCCGGAAAACCAGGCCAAATACGGCGGGACACCTGAGGTGTGGGAACAAGCTGAAAAAGATGTTAAGGAGGCGGCCGACCGCATGGGTATAGAGTACTTTATCGGCATCGGTGAAGCGAGTTTCTACGGCCCGAAGATCGACTTTATTGTGCGTGACGCACTTGGAAGAAAATGGCAGCTCGGAACGGTGCAGGTTGACTATGTCATGCCTGAACGGTTCGATCTCTCCTATATCGGCAGTGACAGCCAGAAACACCGTCCGGTGGTCATTCACCGGGCTCCGTTCGGCTCCATGGAGCGTTTTATCGGTGTCCTCATCGAGCATACCGCTGGTAATTTCCCTCTCTGGCTTGCTCCTGTACAGGCTGTTGTACTGCCTATTGCTGAAGATGTTCACGACTATGCAAAAAGTGTTCAGCAGACACTCCTTGCAGCAGGAATCCGGGCTGAAATTGACACCAGAAATGAGAAGATTGGCAAAAAAATACGTGAAGCCGAGCTTGCAAAGGTTCCCTGTATGATCGTTATCGGACAGAAAGAACAGGAGAGCGGAGAAGTATCGCTGCGCCGCCATCGCATTGGTGATGAAGGCCGATTCAGCATAAGCGGACTGACCGAAAAGCTCCTGAAAGAGATTACCGCCAGAACCTGATTATCTAAACCAAACCTGAACGAATGAAGAAACAGAAGGTTACGACTCAAAAGCCGAAACTTACCTATCGGGTCAACGAACAAATCCGTGTGCCGGAAGTCAGGATTATTTTTCCTGATGGAACGCAGCAGGTGATGAAAACCATTGATGCAAAGCGGGTAGCCGAAGAGCGGAATCAGGATCTTATTGAGGTGCAGCCGAACGCAGTCCCCCCGGTCTGCAAGTTTGACAACCTCGGCAAGCTGTTGTACAAGATGGACAAGAGGGACAAGGATCTCAAGAAAAAACAGAAGACCACGACGCTCAAGGAACTTCGTTTTCATCCGAACACCGACAAGCATGATTTTGACTTTAAATCAGCACATCTCGAAGAGTTTCTCCGCAAGGGAAACCGTGTTCGGGCAACGATTGTCTTTTTGGGTCGCTCAATCATCTATAAAGACAAGGGGCTTGAACTGGCAGAACGATTGACCGAACGACTCAGCGTTGTCAGCACCCGTGACGGAGAACCAAAGTTTGAGGGCAAGAAGCTTTTTGTCTATTTCGAACCTGACAAGAAGAAAATAGATGCCTACGACCGCATCAGGGCAAAAACAAATCAGCCACCTCTCGCACCACTTGCCCCGTTGTCGGAAGCGGATCTGATAGAAGAGACTGAAGAGTAATCAAAGGAACATTGAGCAATTTTATACAAAAATAATAAAGGACGATCATGCCTAAAATGAAATCACACCGCGGAGCATGCAAACGGTTCAAAGCTACCGCATCAGGAAAGATCAAGCGTGAAAGAATGAACGGATCACACAACCTGGAAAAGAAGAACAGAAAGCGTTCACGCCGCCTGCACCAGTCTACCCTGCTTGACTCTGCCAAAGCAAAGCAGATCAAACGGATGATCCTTGCATAAATTTTCAACCTTAACTTTACACAACAATGCCTAAAGCAAATAATGCCGTAGCCTCAAGGGCCCGGAGAAAAAGAGTTTTAAAGAAGGCCAAGGGATTCTGGGGATCACGCGGCAATATTCTGACCGTCGTCAAGCATGCTGTCGATAAAGCCGAGCAGTACGCATACCGTGACCGACGTGCAAAGAAGCGCAACTTCCGTGCACTCTGGATTATGCGTATCAATGCGGCTGCCCGCCTGAACGGCACAACCTACTCAAGACTGGTCAACGCCATGCTGAAGAAGAATGTCGAAATAGATCGCAAGGCTCTTGCCGAAATTGCAGTCAAAGACCCGGCAGCCTTCACACAGATTGTTAAAGCGGTAATCGAATAAGATTTATTCCGGTATTAATGGAAAACACCATTCGCAGTTTACAGCAGGAGATCACTGACTTTGAGATTACCACTCATGCAGATCTTGAAGCATTCCGCCTTAAGTACACGGTTCGAAAAGGGCTCATTGCCGCTCTTTTCGGACAGCTCAAGACGGTTGCGCCTGCTGACAAGCCGCGTATCGGACAGTTGCTCAACCAGCTTAAGCTGACCGCTGACAACCGTATTGATGAAGAAGAAGCTAAACTCGCTGCAAATGCAGGTGACTCCGCTAAACGGATTGACCTTACACTGCCGGGAAGACGCTATTTTACCGGCAGCGAGCATCCTGTACAGAAGGTGCTTGGCGAAATGAAGCAGATATTTTCGGCAATGGGCTTTGGAATTGCAACCGGCCCGGAGCTTGAACTTGACCGGTACAACTTCGACCTGCTGAACTTTCCGCCCGACCACCCGGCCCGCGACATGCAGGACACCTTTTTTGTAACCACCGGCAATCCTGATACCGACCTTCTACTCAGAACGCACACCTCACCGGTGCAGGTCAGGGTCATGCTCGACCATGAACCACCGATTCGGGTAATATGCCCGGGAAAGGTCTACAGGAACGAGGCGATAAGTGCCCGCAGCTACTGTGTTTTTCATCAGCTTGAGGGGCTCTATATTGATAAAAAGGTAACCTTTGCGGACCTGAAGGCCACCATCTACTCTTTTGCCCGCCAGATGTTCGGGACGGATGTAAAACTGCGTTTTCGTCCGAGTTTTTTCCCTTTTACCGAACCATCTGCGGAAGTGGATGTCACCTGCTACCTCTGTGGCGGTAAAGGGTGCCGTGTCTGCAAAAAATCCGGATGGCTTGAAATCATGGGGTGCGGGATGGTCCATCCGAACGTCCTGCGGAACTGCGGCATTGATCCCGAGACCTGGTCAGGCTATGCCTTCGGTATGGGTGTAGACAGAACGGTGCTCCTTCGATACAAAATCGACGATATCCGTCTCCTCTTCGAAAACGATCTCCGAATGCTCAGGCAGTTCCCTGCATAAAACCACCCATTGCACTACATCTTGAAACAGAAAAAGCGGCTCCGAAGCCGCTTTTTCATGTATCATCAGAATACTTCCTGCAGGAGCGTTAAAGAACCGCCCAGGCAAGCAATCCAAGCGCCCCGACACCGGCCACAGCCACTACAGCTCCGCCACTATCGCTGCTTCCTCCGTCGTCATCACTTGATTCAGCATTGTGATCGCTGTCGTGTGAGGTTGTGGTTGTTGTCGCTGCCGTTGTTGTGGTTGCCGCAGTTGTTGTCGCTGCCGTTGTTGTCGTCGTCGCAGGGGTTGTGGTCGTTGTTGTGGTTGTCGCTGCAGCACCATAATTAAGTGTTGTAGACCCTCCGCCACCAAAGGTAAGCGTCTCCACACTGGTAAGATGGAAGGTAAGGCTGGTGCCACCGCTGCTTGCACCGGTTACGGTGATCATACCATTTGCATCAGCCGTACCAATGGTAAAGCCGGCACTCTTGTAACCGGCAGAAAATCCGGTATTCGCATAATCGCCAAGATAGAGATTATCGTTTCCAGCCAAACCATTAAAGTCGTAAACATCACCGGATCTGGGTTTTCCACTGACACTCAAATCCAAATCATCTGCCGCTGCCGTTCCTGGAATGATAAAAGCCATAGTTTCCTCCTGTTGTTATCAAAGATATAAGTAATGTTCAATAATAAGAGTTCAAGTCCTTAAACAGCCTTAAGCGTGTCTTAATTTTTCCCTAAAAATGCAGCCGCATTTCTCTCGATGTCAAAAAAAACCGCAAAATCGATCCTATACCTGTATCATGCAGGCAGTGAATACATAATGTACTGTCGGAAATGAATGAGCCTGAAAGCTTTACTGACAGCTACTCCTTATTTATACGTAACAAGGAGAGCTGTCAGAAGCCTGATCTCAGCTAATTAAAACTGGCGAGATACGCCAAGCTGAAGGAATGTTGCCGTGAAAGGAGCAAGATTATTGTCGCCGCCACCGGTTACACACCAGCCCGCACGCTGCTCGTAGTTCTCATACTTGACATCCACAAGCCAGTCCTTGGCAATTCTTTTTTCCACTTTAATGCCGAGGGTCAGTGCGCCGAATGCTGAAAGGCGCTGATCCAGCGAGTTTGGCGTAATGGTACGAGGAACTGGAGGATAGGTAGTCCGGTAAAAGTCGGCTGCCGTCTGGGAGTGAACCCTGACCGACGGGATTACCGTGAAATCATTCGGCAGTGGCTGCACATACTCAAGACCAAGCGTGCTTGCTTTGACGCCGAATGTGTCATAGTAATAACGGTAGGAGAGTCTTGTCGTACCGTCAGTTCCGTCAAAATGGTGGTTCCAGCGGGTCATAATCGTCTTGCTCTCACGCCGGTCAGGGCGTGTATCATAAGACTTGTATGGGTCGCTGAAATAGCCCCGACCTCTTGAAATGCCGAAATTCAGCTGAAGAATGTCAACCTTAGTCAGCACCTTGGTAACGCCGAACAAACCGGCAATCGTCCGCTTGTCATACTGCAATCCCTGAGCTGTAGGATTGATCGTATCGGTGGTATAGCTGCCTCCAAGGGTAAACGTGGTATTTTTGTCCTCGGTCTGCAGACTCCCCTGTCCTGAATAGCCACGGGAGATGTAGTCATTCTCGGTTGAATAGACGGTTCCGAGAGTAAGGCTTCCTTTTGAGAAGTAGCGGGTAAGGCCGAGGTCAACCTCCTCACGAGTGTCGTGCGAAGATGCTCCCGACAGAATATGCGTATGATAATCAGGTGATGCACCAGAAACCGAGTCATTCACATAGGTTGTAGAGATAGACCACTTGCCGGCAATAGGAGCCATAGCCGTAACCGTATAGGCATCAACACCTATTCTGTCCTGACTGGGCTGACTATCCTGATAATGAAGGTATTTAAAAGCAACGCTACCCTTTTCAGGCGCGGCTTCAGCAAATGCGGGATGAGATGATGGCATCGCCATCGCAGCAGCAAAGAGTGCTGCGCCGATAATAGTTCTTTTTTTTGTCGGGACCGATTTCATTGGAGTATCCTGATAATTAATGGTTCAGTTAATTGCATCCACAGCCGCCACCGCCGACGCCAGCGCCGCCGGATGCTGCCTCTTTGCTTCCGTAGATATGCTCAGTGTACTTGGAGTCAAGAGCGTCGCCTTCAAAGGTCATCTCAGGACGTGCGAGGGTCTCTTTTTCCCACGGCTGAACAGCCTGGCCGATTGAACAGCCTGAAAGTCCGAGCATGAGCAGCAACAGTAATGCGTGAACCGGTCTTTGAATCATATTTTTTTTCATTTGTTTGCCTCCAGTGCAGCCTTGATTTGTTTTTCGAGTACATCACGATCCGCCTCTTTAAAGCCCAGGTGCTGAGAGATAACCTTGCCATCGCGGCCAATCAGAAAACTGGTCGGCATTCCCTTCACTCCAAAAGTTTTCGGAGTCAACCCCTTTGAATCAAAAGCAACGGTAAATTTCGCAGGATTCTGGGAGAGGAATTTTTTGGCATCCTCATTCTTGCCGTCAACATTCACACCAATAACTTTAAGACCCTGTGCACGGTATTTTTCCTGAATGGAGTTCATCCATGGAAATGACTGGCGGCACGGTCCGCACCATGATGCCCAGAAATCCACATAAACCACCGATCCGGCGGTGCTCGACAGCGTCACAGAACCCTGCGACCCCGGCAGTGAGAAATCGGGAGCCTTGCTGCCCGCCTCAAGCGCGTACGAAGTACCGCTGAAGCCGACGCATAGCAGTCCGCCAACCAGAAGTGTACCAAGTTTTTTTCTAACCGTATTCACCATGTGTGTGTAGCGTTTGAATTAAGAGAAAAGACCAATTGAAAAAAGCTGTAAAATTGCAGGTATACTACTTATAACGTGCTTGATAAATAAAACAATGCTATGGGCACCTTTATTTCCAAGCCTGACTATCGACGTTGTGCAAGAGATGGAATTAATCAACCGGGATAGTGATGACCGAGACAAAAAGCCCTATCATTTTTCTCAATAGCCCTCCTTATCGCCCTAACCAATGCTGCAGATGTTCAGATTCATCTGAACCGTCGTTATTTTAAGCAATAAATATCTAATTCGCTATTAAAAACAGCTTAAAATTCGCTTAAAAATACACCTGATGTAAGACCGATCGCAACCACTGCATAGATTAAAATATACGTCAGTATCCCTGAGCCTTGCTCTATGTAGCAATTTTCATGCACTTTACCGCGAAGAATATACAATTTATGACTGTATTGCTGAAATACATTCTACGCCGCTATAGAGCGCTCTGTGATACACTAAAAACAAAGAGCCGTCTCTTCCTGTTGTATAAGGTAAAGACGGCTCTTGACTTACAATCAATCATACAGTTGCCTGCACCTCAAGCAAAACACTCAAGCTGTAACAACGTAACAACTGCTTGATCAGAATGCGCTGTAGAACATCGCTGTGGTCAGCTGTTTTCCGACAGCGTCGGTTTTTACGTCACCGGAGTAGAAGCTGTGGTTCAGCTGGAAAATCATGTTCCGTGCAATCTGGTAGTTTGCTCCAAGTGTCAGCGCATTGTCATTGTCTGCTGCGCCTGCACCGGAGTTGGCATTTCTGTAGGCAACACCAATACCAAGTCTGTTAGGCACAATACCGAGCTCGGTTGCGATGCTCAGTGCATTCTTGCTTCCTACCGATGAAGCGTTATAGAAGTTGGCTGTCTGGCCTGCTTTCGAAGCGGCTGCGCTGCCATAGGCAACATAGACTCCAAGCGGCATGTCACCAGCTTTGCCCTGTGCCTGTGCATCAATAGCCCATGCGCTGGCATGATTGCGAGTCGGGGCGGCGGCGGTTCCTTCCGTTGAGCTGCCGGTCCAGATCTGAGCGCCTGCAGCAAGATCCCAGTCTCCAACCTTCTCGGGAGTGACAACACCTCTGATATAGCTGAGCGGACGACCTGAAGAGAAGGTGATACCATCGGTCATGACATCCTTGACAAGATAAGGGGTATAGCTGAGGTAGCCATACTTGTGCTGGGCTACAAGAGCAACACCGGTTGTTTTGTGAGCAGCTCCAATGTACTGCTGGGCAGATGCTTCATTTCTGTTCTCAAAAGCGCGGCTGAAGCGAAGAGCTCCGGTGTTCAGGAGTTCGTAACCAAACGCTGCACCCTGTGCATCCGTATAGAAAGGAACGGTCAGGAAGGTAATGTCCTTTGTTGCAGGGAATACAAAAGGCACCTTGAAGCCGACGATGCTTGCCGGGCTCACAAGGCTGATCTCAGCCTGGAATCCGATGTTCTTTGCTACTTTTCCGCCGATGGAAAGAAATGCTTCGTCAGGAACCTGGAACTGTCCAGCATTCAACTCTGTATCAGCTGTACCGTTGGTCTTCTGATATCTGAACTTGGTTACAAGCCCGGCATTGAGGGTTGCAGGGGTTGACAGATTGGTGTCTTCAATCGTGCCCTGTTTGCCTACTGTGGTGTAGCCGTTTGCCTTGAATGAGCGACCATAAGCGTTCAGCAGCGGAAAGCGCTGAAAATGGCAGGCAGCGCAGGACTGACTGGTCTGTCTTGCAAACACCGGGGTGGCGGAGGCCTCCTGCGGTGAAGAAAGCGCCATCAGACTGAGACAGCTTGCTCCAACAAGCATGGTTTTTTTAAGCGTCATAATTATTCACTCCATTGTTTTTGTTATGATTGAAAATGGCGATAAATCACCAATCTTTTAATGTTACTGCATCAATAAAACCAGAAATACCGTATAGCAGCTCCGGCTTGATACGACAGGATGCAATCAGTCAAACAGACACTGATCGATCATATAGGCAACGGCATTGGCACTTTCAGTTAACGTCAGCGCATCCATACCGCCCTTTGCCGGCATATTGTTGAACCCTTCAACCGCATGCTTGACCATTGCCTCCATACCGTGTGCCATTCTCGGCTTCCAGGCCGTAATATCGCAGAATTTCGGCGCATCCATAACACCACTGCTGTGGCATACTGAACAAGCTCGTTCGTAAACATCTTTACCCTGAACCATATCGTACTTTGCACGCAAAGTGGCTCTGGCAATATCTTCAGCATTGACGATTTGCGAGGAACAGATAAAAACAACCATCAGAGAACAAACCTGAACAAAACGCCTCATAATCATCTCCATTATTGATTATAAAATTGATTTTATGCCTGTATTTACTTAGCCGATCCTCTCAAAAGAACGACTCACAAGCTCATCATCCTGCTCCCTACAACCTGCTCATGAGCACTAAAAAAACTGCTCATGATAGCAAAACCCCTTAATGTCCGGAATGATTGATAAAATCATCAGTCCGCCACAAAAAAGAGGGACAAGGCTAACAAAAGGACTACACCGTCCGAATGTCGACAAATGAACAACCTGACAAGATTAAATATAAAGCGGATGAAGCCAACGTTTCAGGGCATCAATCAACTCCAAAAGCGATTTCCTGCTTATAAAGCCAACACGTACTACAGAAAATTAAATTACAATGAAAATATGTTTAAAATCATATTAAAAACCAAAAAAAATAATTCTACCCAATTACCAACAAGACGCGGGTATTACGCTTTCTGATCACTGCCGATGATTTCCTCCGGTTTTCAAACCGCCTTTTCATATATAAATCAGCAACCCTTCTCCGTACAGACTTCGGCCATATAACAGGATCTCATACGATATACATCGATATACTTACGGCTTGACTCAATAACTTTGAGCAGAGCTGTTAACTGATTGAATAAATTGCTGATATACGACCGATTAAATTAATAAAATCATCACTACAGATTCTACGGGCGAGGCTCAACGAGAAAATAAATAAGCTCCGTGACACTAATTGTTACGGAGCTTATTCAATAGGTTCAAACCGCAATACGGTCAGAAGTTATTCATTAATAATCCTCACTCTCCAGCACCTTCTGCCTCAACCTCGAAATGAACTTTTACCGATATATCCGAAAAGAGTCTGGCATCTGCTTCAAATTTGCCAAGCGTCTTCACCGGGGCGTCAAGTGTGATTTTGCGGCGATCAATCTCAAAACCCTGCGCTTTGAGAGCCTCGGCAATATCAGCAGAAGTTACGGTTCCAAAGAGTTTGCCCGATTCACCCGCTTTGGCATATACCTTCAGTGCTAACTGCTCAATTTTCTGGGCAACTTCGCGGGCATGCTTGCGCAGTAACTCGACCTTTTTGGCCTGCTGCTTTTTTTCTGTTTCAAGAGCCTTGAGCGTTCCCTCGGTAGCTCTTATTGCGATCCCCTGCGGAATCAGGTAATTGTTGGCATAACCGTTTTTGACGGCAACAACTTCACCTGTGTCGCCAAGGGTAGCCACATCCTTTCTTAAAATGACTTTCACTGCTTAGCTTCCTCGTTCAATAGATTGCGAAAATGGTTATTTGTATTCATCGACAACATAGGGTATTACTGCCAGGAACCTTGCCCACTTCACTGAATGGGTCAAAAGGTTCTGCTCTTTGGCAGAAAGACCGGTGATGCGACGGGGAATAATTTTCCCCTGATCGTTGATGAATCTTTTCAGCTTACGCTCATCGCGATAGTCAAAAAATACCACCTGATTTTTCGACACTTTTTTCTTCGACGCAAGAGCATTGCTCAACGATTTGTTGCCCTGCGATTTGTGGCCTTGTGACTGTGTAAATTTCTGTCTCATAAGTATCTCTACAAAATTTTGCTTACCCTGTCCTCTCAATCGGAGGAAAGGTATTTGTATTCGTAAATGTGACTGGCTTCATCGTCGGGAATCTCTCCATGGTGGATATCATGACATTCATCCTCAATAAAGCCCTCTTCATCATCCTCACCATTCTTTTTACGTTTGTTGAGGAACTGGATTCTTCTTGCTTTTATCTCTACAACCGTTCTTGAAGTTCCGTCCTGAGCCTTCCATGTGCGGCTTTGCAATTCACCATCCACAAGGACAGCCGAACTTTTCTTCAGGTTGTCACGGCAGCTCTCGGCAAGCTTGTTCCATGCTACCACACCTACATAGCAGACATCCTCCTGCCACAGGTGATTGCTGTCACGGAACCTTCTGTTACATGCAATTGAAAAATTAACGACCGGCGTTCCGCCTGAATTAGTCTGCCTGAAAACCGGATCTTTCGTGAGATTTCCTGCGATTATCACACTGTTTATTTCAGGCATTTTCAATTCAGCCATAACATCTACTCCGTTTAAATCTCAAAAGGAATCACGTCGTTCGCTTGCTTTCACTCCAAACATGACAATCATTTAGCCGCTGCTTCAGAAGCTGCTGCCTCAAGGGCCGCAACATCTTCAGGACTGC